>NZ_JBEYFC010000616.1:0-4598 GCF_040634175.1 Streptomyces sp. NPDC007162 | reverse complement strand
GCTCCGCTCGCGCGGGGGGACCCCCATGGGCACCGCGAAGCCGTGATCGGCGCCCGGCACCTCCAGCAGTTCGGTCATCTGCTTGCGCACGGCCGCGTCGCTGGGGGCTTCGTAGGCCCGGCGCAGCGCCTCCTGGTCACGCACGGCGTCGAGGCGGAGCGAGTCGAAGGCACTGCTGGCAAGGGGTGTCGTCATGTCTCCGACCCTAGTGGGCCAGCCTGCGATTGATCTTGGTCGGTGAGTGCGGGGACATAGAGACGGCCTCGCGAGTTGTCTGGTACGTGAAGATCAGACAGGCTCGCGCGGCCATGTCCCATCCTGCCTTCTGCGGGCTGTCGCGCCCACATCTGGGCCAGTTGGTCGCGGAACTCGCCCCGCGCTGGGTGGCGCGCTGTGAGTCCGGGCGCCATGAGCGACGTGAGGGCGACCGTGGGCGGGAGGCGGAAGCCGGGCCGAAGTACGAACTGATCTTCACCGACCGGCTCCTGGTTACACTGGTCATCTGCGGACTGGGCTCACCCATGAGGCGTTGGGCGTGCTCTACGAGGTGGGGTCCTCCACGATCGGCCGGGCGATCCGGGAGGTCCGCCCGCTGCTGGCGGACCGTGGGTTCGCCGTCCCCGACCGGCCCGGCATCCGGCTGCGGACCCTGGAGGATGTGTTCGCCTATGCCGCGGCTGAGGGCGTCACCTTGCGGATCGACGGGATGGAAACCCAGGTCCGCCGCCCGCACGCGGGCCGTCCCGGCCGGCGGGCCTTTGTCTCCGGTCAAGCGCAGGCAGAACACCGTCAAGACCACCACGATCAGTGATGGTCAGGGCCGCACCCTGTGGTGCGGGGCCCAGCGTCCAGGTCGGATGCACGACCAGACCGCCGTGCGCACCGAGGGCATCGCCGAGCAGTTCCACCGGCACCCCGGCGTGAAGGCCGAGGTCGACGGCGGCTACCGCGGCCTGGCCAACGAGTTCCCCGACCAGGTCAGCGCCCCGCCCAAGAAACCGAAGGGCATGAAGGCTCCGAACGAGGGGCCGGTCACCGAGCGGTACGGCTGGCGCGAGATGAAACGCCGCCAGTCCTCCCGCCGGATCTGCGTTGAGCACGCCAACGCCGAAGTCCGGCAGTGGCGCCCGTTCCAGCGGTACACCGGCCGCCGCGAGACCTGTGGCGAGACCCACCTCGCCATCGCCGCCCTGGTCTCCGACCGCGCCGCCAAGCGGCCCACCCGGCACAAACCCAGCACCGAGCTGGTGCACGTCCGCACAACAGCCTGCTGAACCACCAGCCAGCCGAACCCGCAGGCCAACACGCCCCAGGACCAATCGCGGGTCAGCCCGTAAGCCCCGGGGGTGCGTTCGACCCAGGAGTTCTGCCGTGTATCGGGCCCAGTTGCCCAATCGCTAATCTGTTCGCGTGACATCGAACGAAGACCGGCAGTTTCCCGACGCGCTCAACGCTGCCATGGCGGTCCGGTTCGACTACGCCGGCGGTGACGGTGTCGACTTCGAACCGTTCGCGGCCTTCCTGTCTGCCGATGAGACAACCGACTGGTTCCGAGCGTGGACCCGCAACGGCGAGCTGAATGGCGACGACTTCCGCGTGTTCGGCCAGGATGGCTCCGGCGGGTACGCCGCGTTCTGGCTGGTCCGCCCGGGCAGGGAACTGGCCGAGCAGCTTGTCGTCTTCCTCGGCTCCGAAGGGGAGACCGGCGTCGTCGCATGCAACCTGGGCGCCTTCTTGTGGCTGCTGGCCGACGGCTTCGGCCCTCGGGAGGCAGCCGCCTCGCACGAGCCCGACTGGACCCCACACCCCAATCGTGAGCTGACGGCCATCGCTGAGCAATTCACACTAGACCGCCCCGAAACGGCAGTTTCTGTGATTGGGCAGGCCACGCGAGAGTTCCCCGACTTCGACGACTTCATCATGGAGCTCTGCCGCTGAATGCGATCGCCCGAGACCAGAGGCGAATCGGACCAGATCGCTTGAGACGTGGACCACATCAGCGGAGACGGGACACCTGCGGACTGAGTCCAGGCGGTGGCGGTCTCGGGGTCGATCCCCAGCAGATCCCGTCTTTGCCGATTCGTGCCACCGAAATTTGATCAGTGTCGGAGTTCGCGCGCATCCTCCAGTCACTGAGCAGTTAGGACGGGCGCAGTACCTGGGTGCCCGGCCGGCTCAGGAGCCCGCCTCGGCATGCTGAAAACTGCGACGTCTCCCCGGTGCGTCTTCGTGTGGTCGCCGCGCTCTACGGCCTCCATCGCGACCCGACAGCGCTCCTCGAAGGCGGCCACCACCTGCCGGGTGTCGACATTGTGCGCGCTACGGAGGATCTCGGCCGCCAGAAGGAGATTGGTGTTCTCAGTCTGATGACCGGCGTGCGCTTCCACTGTCGCGTACAGGTACCGGAGGAGAGGTTCACGGGCCTCCGAGCGTATCCAGGTCAGGCGGGCTGCCTTTTCCACTAGATCTGTACCGAACAAGCCGGCACCGTTATATAGATCATGCGCTTCTGGACAGAGAAGTAGCACGTTGTCCAAGCAATGAAAGCGCCGCTCGGCTATGTGCTGCGGGAACGAACGACCTCTCCAGGACCCGGGGCTGACCGAGGGCCATCCCCTTGACGATCCTGACGCTGCGGCTCTCTCCTGGCATCGCAGCAAGCACAAGACGGATCATGCAGAAGGGTTCGACCGGCTGACTGAAGGGCGACTCCAGATCGCCCATGTGCGTAGGCTGCGGTGATGTCGCCGTGATGTGTGACCCCCACCCGGCGGGCACCTTTGCGTTGGTAGGACGGCCCCGGCCCGCAGGTGAGCGCGGCACTTGGCGAAACTCGCCAATTGAAGGGTTGTGACCGCTCTTCCGTGATGACTACGGCTGGAGAAGCAGGCACTGTCTGAGGTTGGGTGACCGGATGGAGCGGATCGAGGCCGGGGAACGATGCGGTATTCCGTCTGCCTGAGCGTAGGTTCCCTGGCGTGTTGATCCAGGGCTATTCCCTGTCGACCAACCGGGACGACGTGGCCGGCATCGTGGAAGCCTGCGATCAGGGCGATGTCGGCGAAGCTCGCGAGGCTGCGCCCCTTCGGCAGCCCGGCGGTGGCGGCGTCCGTCCCCCGGAACGGGGGGCCGCCCCCGATCGCCGCGCCACGGTGATCATCTCGGCGGACGGATCGACGGCGTCAACCTCGTAACCCCGCGCCACGAGCCGCCGGGCGAAACGACCGGTGCACAGCCGATGTCGAGGGTGGTACGTCCCTGTTTCGGCAGCTTCCGCAGCATGGTAGTGGTCGTTGTACAACCAATGTGCGCGCCGAGCGGTCTCGTGCGGTGACCATGTCACCGTAACGGGAAGGTGTCCTGATGTTTTCCGTACGTTCGTACGTCCGTTGGGCAGGACCGCTCGCAGTGGGCCTGATCGCCCTGGGAGTCGGACCGCTGGGCGCGGCGGGCGTCGCGGCGACCGTGCCCGCCGCGCCCGTAGGCGACGACTTCAATGGCGACGGCTACCAGGACCTTGCCGTCGCCGCAAGCCACGCCACCGTCGACGGGAAGAGCGGGGCCGGCTATGTGGCGGTGATGTACGGCGGTCCACACGGCCTGTCCGCGAACGGACGGACCGTCATCAGCCGTGCCACCACAGGCATCCCGGGCAGCCCTGCCAAGAACGAGTACTTCGGAACGCCGTCGGCCAAGGGCGACCTCGACGGAGACGGCTACGCGGATCTGGTCGTCGGCCCGGTCATCGTCTGGGGCGGGCCCCATGGCCTGTCCGGGGGCACGTCGCTGCCCGGCGGGAGCGGCGGGACTGTCGCGTCCGGCGACTTCGACGGCGACGGCAGGCTCGACCTGGCGCTGTTCAGGATCACCAGAGCCGGAGGCGGTGACGACCCCGGCGACTCCATCGGCACCGTCTGGCACGGCCCGTTCAGCCGCTCGGGCACCCCAGTCCGCACGACCACGCTCGACCCCGAGAAGCTGCGCGGCATCGAGGTGTCGAGCGGCGCGAACGGGGACGTCAACGGCGACGGCCGCGACGACCTCGTCGTCGACGGATACGGCGGCGACGGCAACTTCGGCTCGAAGTTCTTCCTCGGCTCGCCCGAGGGCCTGATCTACAGCGGCACCGCCGCTCCGGGCGGCGGGCGCGCCGTCGCGCTGGGCGACGTCAACGGCGACGGGTACGACGACATCGTCGCCGGGCGCGAGGCGATGGACGAGATCGAGGTCGCCTACGGCTCGGCCTCCGGAATCGGCCACTCGGAGACCTGGAAGACGTTCACGCAGGACACCCCCGGCGTTCCCGGCGCCTACGAGGAGAACGACGCCTTCGGGGCCTCGGTGGCCGTCGGGGACATCACCGGCGACGGCATCGACGACGTCGCCGTCGGCGCGCCCGGCGAGAGCCTCGGCGAGACCGGTCGGCAGGAGGCCGGTGTCGTCACCGTCCTGCGCGGCAGCCGCTCCGGCCTGACGGGCACCGGCGCCCAGGCCATCACCCAGGACAGCCTATCAAGCCGTTTCTGCGTCCGTCGCAGTGTCGCTACTCCGGCGTCCAACCGGGACAACTGCTCTTCGAGGACCTCGACAATGCGATG
>NZ_JBEYFC010000615.1:0-4603 GCF_040634175.1 Streptomyces sp. NPDC007162 | reverse complement strand
GGCGTTCGCCGCCATGGACTGCATACCCGGCGGCAAGGGCATCACCAGCCTCGGCAAACTCGCCAAGGGCGTCAAGGAGATGAAGGTCTTCAAGGGCGGCCTCAAGGCCATGGCCGAGACGCTGGGTAAGAAGGGGCTGCGCAAGGAGGCGGACGATGTGCTCGCCAAGAGCAAGCCCGGGAAGGGCCGCTGCCTGAACGGCGACCCCATCGACATGGTCTCCGGCGAAATGTTCATGGCCGAGATCGATGCGGAGCTGCCCGGCCTGCTTCCACTGGTCCTGCGACGCACGCACCTGTCGACGTACCGAGCGGGCCGCTCCTTCGGCATCTCCTGGGCCTGCACGCTGGACGAGCGCCTCGAACTGGACGATCAGGGCGCCGTCTTCGCCGTCGAGGACGGCATGATCCTCGTCTACCCTGCGCTGGAACCGGGTGCGTCGGTGCTGCCGGCAGAGGGACCGCGCTGGATGCTGGATCAGGGCGGGACGCCCGATGCGCCCTTGCGTATCACCGACCCGGTCAGCGGTGTCACACGCCATTTCACTGCCCCTCGCCGGCCCGCGACGGCCGACGGCGCGTTCACGTTGTTCCTCGCCGCCATCACTGACCGCAACGGGTGCCGGATCGACTTCGACCGCGATGCCGACGGAACGCCCGTCGCCGTCCGTGACTCGGGCGGCCGCCACATCCATGTGGACACCGAGAACGGGCGCGTCACCGGTCTCCGCCTGAGCAATCCGGAAGACGGTCCCCGCGGCACCCTGCTGCGCCGCTTCGGTTACAGCCCCGACGGCGACCTCACCGAGGTGTACAACTCCAGCGGCCTGCCGTTGAGGCTCACGTACGACGGTCGTGCGCGCATCACCTCGTGGACCGACCGCAACGAATCCTGGTACCGCTTCGTCTACGACGACCAGGACCGGTGCATACGCGGCGAGGGCGCGGACGGACGTCTCTCCTGCTCCGTCGCATACGACGCCGAGAGCCGGGAGACGCGTTACACCGATGCGCTCGGCAACACCACGACGTACCGGTCCAACGAGCTTCGCCAGCTCGTCTCGTCGACCGACCCGCTCGGCAACACCACTCAGTCCGAGTGGGACCGCTACGACCGGCTGCTCTCGCGTACGGATCCCCTCGGCCGGACGAGCCGGTACACGTATGACGCGCTGGGCATGCCCACCTCTGTTGTCCGGCCCGACGGCAGCAGTGAGTCGGCCGAGAACAACGCGTTCGGGCAGCCTCTGTCGGTCACCCAAGCCGACGGCCACGTCTGGCAAATGGAGTATGACGCCCACGGGAACCTGATCGCCGAAACGGATCCCACCGGCGCACGCATCACCTATCGGTACCGGGAAAACGGCGCGCTCGCCGCGGTCACCGACGCCCTCGGCCGTACCGCCCTACTCCAGACCGACGCGGCAGGCCTCACCGTCGCGTCCACAGATGCCGAGGGCGCGACCACGCGGTACGCGCGTGACGCGTTCGGCAGAGTCATCGCCGAGACCGACCCTGACGGGCTCGTCACCAGGCTGAGCTGGACACCCGAAGGCCTGCCGATCGGGCGGACTCTGCCCGACGGCAGCACGGAACGGCGCGTGTACGACGGTGAGGGCAACCTCGTCGTGCAGACGGACCCGCAGGGCCGAACCACCCGGTTCGAATACGGAGGCTTCGACCTCCTGGCAGCGCGTATCGACCCCGACGGTTCACGCCTGGAATTCATCCACGACGGCGAGCTGCGAGTCACCTCGGTGATCAATCAGCAGGGTGCCACGTGGCGTTACTTCTACGACGAAGCGGGACGGCTGGTCCGGGAGCGGAACTTCGACGGACGCGAACAGAGCTACCGGTTCGACGAAGCCGGCCGCCTCGTGGGCCAGACCAATGGCGCCGGCGAGTCCATCGAGTACATCCGTGACCACTTCGGCAAGGTCACTGAGCAACGGACTCCGGAAGGCGTCACCACATACGCGTACGACGCCATCGGCCAGGTACGCCGTGTGGTCAGCGACCGTACGGAACTCACGTACGAGCGGGACGCCCGTGGCCGGGTCCTCGCCGAGACGTGCAACGGGGCGACGGTGCGCTCGGACTACGATCTGCTGGGCAGACGTGTCCGCCGTGTGACGCCGTCGAACGCCGAAAGTGTGTGGGAGTACGACGGACGCGACCGTCCGGTATCGCTGCGGACGGCGGGCCGGACCGTCACGTTCGGGTACGACTCGGCCGGCAGGGAGATCGAGCGCCGTACGGGCGATGTCCTCCTCAGGCAGACCTGGGACCCGGTCGGCAGGCTGAGTTCGCAGACTGTCACCGCCGGGGCGGACGCCCGTCCGGGGGGCGCGAGCGGACCGCGGCGCGTTCAACACCGTACGTACCACTACCGGCCGGACGGGACAGTCGCCGCGATCGGCGATCTCCTCAACGGCGACCGCAGCGTCAGCCACGACGTTTCGGGGCGCGTCACCGGAGTGCGTGCCGCGACGTGGTCGGAACGCTACGCGTACGACGCGGCCGGAAACCTGAACCACGGGGAGTTGTCGAACGACCTCCCGGTGGACCCCGTCCAGCGCACGCCGGGAAGGACCGTCCGCAGGGCCCAGGACATCGCCTACGAGTACGACGCGCAGGGCCGGGTGGTGGTCAGGCGGAGAAAGCGCCTGTCGCGCAAGCCGGACGTGTGGCGGTACCGCTGGGACAGCCAGGACCGCCTGATCGGAGTGACCACTCCGGACGGCACCGACTGGGCCTACGAGTACGACCCCTTCGGCCGTCGCGTCGCGAAGCGGCGGTTCGCCTCCGACGGCGTGACCGTGGTGGAGGAGGTGACCTTTGCCTGGGACGGTTTTGTTCCGGCGGAGCAGGTCTCCAGAAAGGGCGACGACGCGCCCGTATGCACGGTGTGGGATTGGGAGCGAGACCGTTTCAGCCCGGTCACGCAGGTCGCCAGGGTGCGGGCCGGGGAGCGGTCCCAGGAGTGGGTGGACGATCGCTTCTACTCCATCGTCACCGACGTGGTGGGCACTCCCACAGAACTGTACGACGAAGCCGGGGAGGTGGCCTGGCAGACGCGGGCAACGGTGTGGGGCGCACCGCTCGACGACCGACAGCCCGGCAGCGCGGACTGTCCGCTGCGCTTCCCGGGCCAGTACCACGATCCGGAATCGGCGCTCAACTACAACTACCACCGCCACTACGATCCCGAGACCGGGCAGTACGCCTCCGTCGACCCCCTGGGCCTCGCACCGGGCCCGAACCCCCGTACCTACGTGGCGGATCCCTTCACGGCCGTGGACCCCTTCGGTCTGGCGCCTTCGTGCGAGGACGCGGCGCGCGACGCCGCCCGCCGACGGGCCGACCAGGAACAGCAGCGCCCGGGGGCCAGCAAGAAGACCAGGCCGACGAGTACGGCCGGGTTGTCGGTGCCCGGGCACGACCAGGTGTTCCATGGTGCGAGCCTCAAGGGCGGCGGCAGCCACAATCTCCACCCCGACGTGCAGGCCGCATACGATCGGGTTCCGCAGGCCATCAAGGCCACCGTCGGCGGAGCACACGCGAAGTGCGGTGAGGCCGAGGCGCTGTCGGACGCCATGAAGGCTGGGGTGGATCCCCGGGGAGGAGTGAGCGCGGCCGTGAACGTGCGTGCGCCGGGCAACCCCATGCACAACACTCCGAAGCCGCCCTGTGCGTCCTGTCAGCATGTTCTTAATCAACTGGGCGTGAGAGCGGTGATGTGAGTGGGGTACGACCGGAACTGGTCCCCGGAGACGGATGATGTGCTGCGCCGCGCGGGTTGGCGGCCGGATCGCGCGGTGCCGACGGACACCTGGGAGTGGATCCTGCGCGAGCGCGGCTCCTTCGTGCCGCATGAGGCCGCCAGACGCTTCCTTCGTGCCTTCGGTGGGCTGGTGACGTACGGATGGCCGACAGACCCCGTCATGACCAGGTCGGCCATCCGGTTCGATCCCCTCCAAGCCGAGTGGGAGGAGGGGACATACGCCTGGATGAGCCAGCAGGCCGGAACTACTTTGTACCCCGTGGGCACCGCGGACGAAGGGAGCAGCCGCCTCGGCATCGCCGACGACGGGCGGCTCCACATCACCGCTGGAAGCCACGTGGAATTGCTCGGCGAAACCATCGACCAGGCTCTGGATCGGCTGGTCAGGACACAGGGTGCTCGGACTGTCCCCCGGACCGCCGGCATGTCCGAGGGCGGCGGTGAAGGGTTCTGGGCACGGTTGGACGCCGAGCGGGCCGACGACGGCGCGGACGAGCGGCGCTGGCCGGCTCTGACGGACCGGGTACTGCGAGCCGGCGGCTGGTTCCCCGAACGGTCCGTCCCCGTGACGACCTGGGAAAGCATTTTGCTGGAGACCGGCGAATACGAGATGCATGATGCCGCGCGCCGGTTCCTCACGGAGTTCGGTCAGGTTGGCATTCCCTGCCGCAATCCTCTGGACACCATGCCATGGATGGACTTCCGGCTGGACCCGCTCCTGGCGATGTGGGACGCCGAGGTCCTCGACGACCTCGGCGAGCAGGCCGGAACAGTCCTCTACCCGCTCGGCATGATCGACCGTAGGAACCGGTGGCTGGCC
>NZ_JBEYFC010000614.1:0-4611 GCF_040634175.1 Streptomyces sp. NPDC007162 | reverse complement strand
AGCACAACCACGAATACGAGATAGACTGCTTTTGCACTTGAGTACATCTGTATGATCTGCGAACCTCTCGGCCCCGGGTGCCCGGCTGTCCGCCCTGGGCACCCGAGCCCCGACGGCCCGGGCCGCGGTGGCCTGGAACTGCGGAGTCCCGGTCGTCGGACCGCCGGCATGAGCGCGGCACCTGACGGACGTCGGGCGCCGCGGACGGTCGGTCCGCGGTCGGTGGCCGACCAGCAGGTGAGCAGGGCATTCCCCGGTGATCCCGGCGTTGTCTAGGCTGGGGGCGTCGGTACGCCGTGGTTCCGGCGCGCCCAGCTCAGGCATGACCGCACACCGCCATACGCACGCCAGGAGACCCACCCACATGGCAGACCGCAAGCCCATCGAGTCGTGGCTCACCGACATGGACGGCGTTCTCATCCACGAGGGGGTCCCGATCCCCGGCGCGGACGCCTTCCTGAAGAAGCTCCGGGAGTCCGGTCGGCCCTTCCTGGTGCTCACCAACAACTCCATCTACACCGCCCGTGACCTGCACGCACGGCTGCGGCGGATGGGCCTGGACGTGCCGGTGGAGAACATCTGGACCTCCGCCCTCGCCACCGCCCAGTTCCTGGACGACCAGCGGCCCGGCGGCAGCGCCTACGTCATCGGCGAGGCCGGTCTGACCACCGCGCTGCACGACATCGGGTACATCCTCACCGACCACGAGCCCGACTTCGTGATCCTCGGCGAGACCCGCACCTACTCCTTCGAGGCGCTCACCAAGGCGGTGCGCCTGATCAACGACGGCGCCCGGTTCATCGCCACCAACCCCGACAACGTGGGCCCGTCCACCGAGGGCGACCTGCCCGCCACCGGCTCCGTCGCCGCGCTGATCACGGCCGCGACCGGCAAGAAGCCGTACTTCGTCGGCAAGCCCAACCCGCTGATGATGCGGGCCGGGCTGAACGCGATCGGCGCGCACTCGGAGACCTCCGCGATGATCGGCGACCGGATGGACACCGACGTCCTCGCGGGCCTGGAGGCCGGGATGCGCACCTTCCTGGTGCTGTCCGGCGTCACCCAGCCCGACGACGTCGACCGCTACCCGTTCCGGCCCTCCGAGGTCGTCGACTCGATCGCGGACCTCGTCGACCGGGTCTGAGCGGCCAAACCCGAGCTCACCCGGACGGAGCAACCTGGCGCCTTCCGAGGATGCGTGGGTGCCCGGTGCGGGGGAGCCTCCAGATATCTGGAGGTTCACGATGGGCTCAATTCGCCTCACTTTCTGTACCGGGCTCCTGGCCTCGGCCGTCGGGCTCTTCCCGGCGGCCGCGTCCGCGGCGGACGGCCGGGGGATCACCGTGACCCCGGCGTCGCCGGCCCCCGGCTCCGTGGTGACCCTGCGGGTCAGCGGCTGCTCCGGCACGACCGGAGCCGCCGCCTCGACGGCCTTCGTCTCGGACGCCCGGCTCAGCGGCTCCGACGGCACGCTGACCGGCGAGACCCAGGTCCGCTCCGCGGCGGCCCCCGGCTCCTACGACGTGCGGGTCGGCTGCGCCGGTGCGTCCGTCACCGGCAGCCTCACCGTCGTGGCGCGGCCGCCGTCCGGTCAGGACGCGCCCGACGCCGTGCTCTCCTCACCCGTCGCGCCCGTGCACGCGGGCGGCGGGGGCACCGCTCCGCTCGCCTCGGTCGACTCCCGTTCGGCCGGTCCGGACACCGCGCAGGCGGTCACCGGTCTCCTCCTCGCCGGGTTCGCCGCGGCCGCCGTCGGGCTGCTGAGCGCCCGCCGGAGCCGCGGCTCACGCTGAGGACGGGGCCGATGTCCGACGACACCGAACGTTCCACCGGGACCGGACGGCTGCTGACCGGGGTGACCTGGGCCGTCCTGCTGCTCGGGCTGTGGCTGTGGGGCCGCGGGGTCACCGAGGTGCCCGACGGGCTGACCGGACCGACCACGGGTGACATGGCCGCCGTCGGCCGCCCCGCGGACGCCGGACTCCCGCCCGCCGCCACGCCGTTGGCCCCGGCCGTGCCCGAGCGCCTCGACATTCCCGACCTGGGCGTGCAGGCCCCCGTGGTGGCCCGCGGCCTCGACCGCGACGGCGGGGTCGACCCGCCGCCCTTCGACCAGCCCGGCGTGGTCGGCTGGTACCGCTCGGGGACCGGCCCCGGAGCGGCGGGCACCGCGGTCCTGGTCGGGCACGTCGACACCCGGACCCGGCCCGCGGTCTTCTACAAGATCAGCGCCCTGCGGCCGGGGGAGACGATCCGGGTGGTCCGCTCCGACAACACCGTGGCCACTTTCACCGTCGACGACACCCGGGTCCTGCCCCGCGACCACTTCGACGCCCGGCAGGCCTACGGCACCCGCGAGCCGGGCCGCGCCGAACTCCGCCTGATCACCTGCGGCGGCGCCTTCGACCGGACGACCGGAAGCTACACGGCGAACGTGGTCGTCTCGGCGTACCTCACCGGAACCACCCCGTAGGACACACCTGACGCCCGGTCGGCGGCCCGCTCCCCTGAGACCGCCGACCGGGCCGGTCCTCGACCGCGCGCGCTCGGGCCGCGGGAGTGACCCGGCGCCGGCGCGGGAGGCTGGGAAGCCGGTCCGGGAGGCCGGGCGGCCGCCCGCAAGCGACTCTAGGGGGCCAGGGGCACCCGGGCCTAGCGGGCTGTAACAGCTCGTGGACAACGGGTGGGCGAGCTCGTGGCGAGTGCGGCGGGTATGTCACGATTGAGGCCTGGTCAAGTGCACCCACCCAGGGGGGAATTGGATGTACGACAGCAGGGGGGCCCGGTCGTCCGCCCGGGCGGTGGCACTGGCGGCGGTGCTGCTGCTCGCCGGGTGCTCCTCGGGCGGCGGGGACGACGGGAAGGGGAACGCGGACCCGGGCGCGGCCATCACCCAGCAGCCCCGGGAGGCGGACCCGTTCTGGGTGAACCCCGACTCCAACGCCGCCCGGCAGGTGCGGAGTTACGCGAAGGCCGGCAAGGGCGCGGACGCCGGGCGGATCCGCAGGATCGCGGCGCAGCCGACCGGCGAGTGGATCGGCCCGGAGAACCCCGAGCAGGAGGCGCGCGGCTTCACCGAGGCCGCCCAGCGGTCCGGCCGTACCGCCCTCCTGGTCCTCTACGACATCCCGCACCGCGACTGCGGCCAGTACAGCCAGGGCGGCGCGGCCGACGGAGACGCGTACCGGGCATGGCTGGCCGGGGTCGCCCGGGGCATCCAGGACCGCTCGGCCACGGTGATCCTGGAACCGGACGCCGTCCTGCACCTGGTCGACGGCTGCACCCCGGCGCAGTTCGCCGAGGAGCGCTACGACCTGCTGCGCGGCGCGATCACCACGCTGAAGTCGCTGAAGAACACGAAGGTGTACCTGGACGCGGGGAACGCCGGCTGGGGCCACCCCGACCAGATCTACCGGCCTCTCCAGCAGGCGGGCGTCGCGCGGGCGGACGGCTTCGCGGTCAACGTCTCCAACTTCTACTCCACCCAGGACTCCATCGCCTACGGCAGACAGCTCTCGGCGAAGGTGGGCGGCAAGCACTTCGTGATCGACACCAGCAGGAACGGCAACGGCCCGTACACGGGCGGCGATCCGGCCGAACGGTGGTGCAACCCGCCGGGCCGGGCGCTCGGCGAGACCCCGACGACGAAGACGGCGGACCCCCTGGTGGACGCCTATCTGTGGGTCAAACGCCCGGGCGAGTCGGACGGCACCTGCAAGGGCGGCCCGCAGGCGGGCGACTGGTGGCCGTCCTACGCCCTGGGGCTGGCCGGGGCGACGGATTCCTGAGCCGCGGAGAAAATATTGCCGCCTCGCGCGAACATTTCCGGCACAGCGCGCATCCATCCTCGTGTAGGGCACAAGCAGACGGCGCGGGGCGTACGCCCGGCTCGCGCCACGGAACACGAGGAGCACCGTCACCGTGAACGATGACCGGAACACCACCGACCGGACCACCCTCGCCCGTCCCACGTCCCGGCGCACCGGCCGCGGGCTCGGCCGTACGCTGCTCGCCGTGACCGCCCTCGCCGGTCTCGGGCTCGCCTGGGCGGGCACCGCCGAGGCCGCGGACGCCGGCACCGCCAGGGCCACGCCGACCTGTTCGGCCGCCGCGCTCAAGGCCACCTTCGGCCAGGGGCTGGCCGGCGGGATGAACCACCAGGGTGTCGTCATCAGGCTGCGCAACCTCAGCGGCAAGACCTGCGCGCTGCGCGGCTACCCCGGCCTCGGCCTGGAGAACTCCCGGCACAAGGCGCTGACGACCCACACCCACTGGGGCGACACCTGGTACGCCAAGGACCCGGGCAGGAAGACCCTGGTCCTCAAGGACGGCCAGAGCGCCGAGGCCGTCGTCGCCTGGACCCACGCCAACACCGGTACCTCGGGCGCGGTGCACGCCTCCTACCTGGAGATCACCCCGCCCGCGTCCACCCAGCACAAGACGCTGGCGTTCCCCGAATGGGTCGACCACGGCGACCTCTCGGTCACCGCGCTGGCCCGGCACATCGACGTCACGCCCTGACCGTCGCGGTCACCGTGCCGCCCCGCCCGGAGGACCGGCGGGGCGGCACGGTGACCGGCCGTCACACCGCCGCCGCTACGGCACCTTCAC
>NZ_JBEYFC010000613.1:0-4615 GCF_040634175.1 Streptomyces sp. NPDC007162 | reverse complement strand
GATCGACCCGGGCATCGAGTACCCGGTCTCCCGGTTCCGGCTCACCACCGGCGGGATGTTCGTGCTGCTCACGGACGGTGTGGTGGAAGGACCGTCGATGAACATCGAGGAGGGCCTCGACCAGGTGGTGCGCCTGGCCGGTGTCGCCGCCGTCGCCCGTCTGGAGGCGCAGTCCCTGGCCGCCGCCGTGATCAAGGGCGCGGAACAGGTGGGCCACGAGGACGACGCGGCGGTCCTGGTCGTGGGTCACGACGGCCTCGACTACACGCCGTAGGACCGGGGGCGGCGGCCCGGCGCGAGGGCCGGGGCCACGGCCCTCGCCTCGCCGACCCGGCCGCCGCGGTGTGTGATGGCTGCTGTGGTGGCATTGCGCGAACTGCGCCGACCGGCTGTCCTCGTCCTGCGGACGGCGGCCGTGGCCGCCTGCTACTACGCGGCGGCCCGGCTCGGTCTGCTGCGCCGGCTCACGGTCGAGGGCGCCGTCTTCACCCCGGTCTTCCCGTCGACGGGCGTGGCCCTGGCCTGTCTGCTGGTCCTCGGACTGGGCTGCTGGCCGGGTATCACGCTCGGCGTGTTCCTCCTCGTCCTGTCGCTCGGCCCGCCGGGACCCGACATCGTCGGCATCCTCATCGGCAACACGGGCGGCCCGGTCTGCGCGTACCTGCTGCTGCGCCGGGTCGGTTTCCGCACCGACCTGAGCCGGCTGCGGGACGGCGTCGCCCTGGTCTTCCTCGGGGCGCTCACCGCCATGCTGGTCAGCTCCGTCGTCGGCATGATCTCCCTGCTCCTCGTCGGCAAGGTCGCCGCGAGCAGCTTCTGGCCGAGCTGGCTGGCCTGGTGGGTCGGTGACGCGATGGGCGTCCTGCTCGTCACCCCGGTCCTGCTGCTGCTGTTCGAGGGCCGCCGACCGCCGCACCTCGGCCGCTGGAAGGAGGCCCTTGGTCTCGCGGTCGCCACCGTCGTGCTGGTCCCGGTGGCCACGCACAGTTCGCTGAGCGCGCTCTTCCTCGCCTACCCGCTGCTGATCTGGGGCGCCCTGCGGTTCCGGCTGGCCGGCAGCATGCCGTGCGCCCTGTTCACCTCGGTCCTGGCCACGATCGCCGCCACGGACGGCGTGGGTGCGTTCGCCGGGCTGTCCCCCGTCGAGGTGATGGTGAAGCTGCAGTTGTTCAACGGTTCCATGGCCCTGACCGCGCTGCTGCTGTCGGCCGTGATCACCGAGCAGCGCAACACCAGGCTCTCCGTCGCGGAGGCCTGCGAGGAGCTGGCCCAGGCGCTGGAACACCTCACCGCACACGACACCCCGGCCGGGCGGGCGCCGCCGGAGGTGGAGCGGTTGCGGCGCGGGAGGGACGAACGGTGACCGGGCGGCCGCCCGGTCACCGTCCCCGTACCCGGGCTTGCCGTCAGACGGTGCCGCTCGCGGTGATCTCGACCTTGGCCTTGGGGGCGCCGCTGCGGGTGCCGTAGCCCTCGATCTTCGTGACCAGGTCCTGGCCCTCGACGACCTCACCGAAGACCACGTGCTTGCCGTCGAGCCATTCGGTCACGACGGTGGTGACGAAGAACTGCGAGCCGTTGGTGTTCGGGCCCGCGTTGGCCATGCTCAGCAGGAACGGACGGTCGTGCTTGAGCTGGAAGTTCTCGTCCTTGAACTTCTCGCCGTAGATGCTCTTGCCACCGGTGCCGTCGCCCCGGGTGAAGTCACCGCCCTGGAGCATGAACTGGGGGATGATCCGGTGGAAACCCGAACCGGCGTAGCCGAAGCCGTGCTGCCCGGTGGCGAGCTCGCGGAAGTTGCGGGCCGTCTCGGGCACCACGTCGTCGAACAGGTTGAACACGATCCGGCCGGCCGGCTCGTTGTTGATCGAGATGTCGAAATAAACGTTGTCGCTCATGCAGGTCAACCTATCGCGAACCGCCGCGAGGTCCCTCCCGTGGGGCCGGACGGCCCCACCGGTGTCGGGCCGGGAGACCGTCTCCTCGGTGCCGGCGGCACAGTCCGAGCTGCGCCACCTCGCCCGCGCCCACGGGGCCGTCCGGGCCGCGTGACCGGTCGCCCCGGTCGACCAGGAGCACGAGGTTGCGCTGGGGGTTGCGCCTGATCTGTTGCGCTGGAGGTTTCGCGGTATTCGTACGCGAGCCCCGGGTGGGCTCAGCTCCTCAGCTCGCCGGGGTCGTGGTCGCCGATGCTGCGGGCCTCATCAAGCGACCGAGCCCAGCACCCACGGCGGTCGGCTGGAAGGTCTCACGCAGAGTGGCTGGCGAACGCCGCCCGTGACGGTGCGGGGCACCTGTTTCACGGTGCCTGAGCAGTGGAAGGGCTGAGCGGTACTTCTTCGCTCCTTGGAGGACTTCATGCCAGAAGCTTTCGAAGACGTCCCTGAGCCTGAGGACGACACCATCGAGGACACCGTCGACGAGACCGGAGTCGACCCCAAGGACATCGAATCGGTCATGGAGCAGGTTGGTGTGCCAAGAGCGAAGGCGGTCAGGGCCTTGAAAGAGAGCGGCGGTGACCTCATCAGCGCGATCATTGCGGTCAGCGGCTAGTTGGCGCGCTGCGACTGCCGTAACCCCCTGAGCCCCTTGCTGTAACTGTTACTGTTACAGCAAGGGGGTGTGAGGACGTGAGCGCGAACAGCAGGATGACGGTCGCCGTCCATGTGCTGGCCTGGATGGCCCTGGTGCACGGCCGCGGGCGTGACGTGGTCACTTCGGACCAGATCGCCACGAGCGTAGCCACCAACCCCGTCGTGATCCGGCGCAGCCTCGCCGATCTACGGAAGGCACACCTGGTGACCGTCCGTCACGGCGCCGGGGCCGGCTGGACGCTGGCTCGCGAACCTGAGTCCATCGCGCTGCTCGACGTCTACCGCGCGGTGCACGACGAGCCTCTGTTCGCCCTGCACCGCGGTGAACCGAACCAGGCGTGCCCCGTCGGCCGCGGCATCCAGTCCGCGCTGCGCCACGTCTATGCCGACGCGGAAGAGGCTGTCCGGCGGGAACTCGCGGGGGTCTCGATCGCCGACGTCCTGAGGGAGACCCTGGCCGACCGCTTCGGCTGATGCGCCGAGCGGGGCCGGCCGGAACCCACCCCTACCCGCAGTTGTAACAAAACCTGTTTCATTGACCTGGATCAAGGGCCGTCGAACGGCCCGTGCTCGGACGTACGGAGGTGGAACGCCATGCGGGCGATCGAGTACCGGCGCCACGGCGGATACGAGGAACTGCGGCTCGTGGACCGTCCAGCCGAACCGGCCACCGGGGGACGTGCGTCGGTCAGGCTCTCCTACGCCGACGTGAGTCCGGCGGACAACACCATCAGGGCAGGCCGGATGGACCCCTCCCTGCACCAGACGCCGCCCCACGTACCCGGCGGCGGCGCGGTGGGTGAGATCACCGACTCCGGGGCGACCGGCCTGGCGGAGGGAGCGCGCGTCGTGGTTTGCGGCGGGGGGCTCGGCTGGCGCACCAACGGCACTTGGCGCGAGCAACTGACCGCGCACGCCAATCAGCTGATATCAATCCCCGACGGGGTGAGCAACGAGGCAGCCTGCGCGCTGTTCGCCGGTGCCGGATACAGCACGGCCTACCTCGTCCTGACCCGGCTGGCCGGGCTGAAGGCCGGCGGCACCCTCCTGGCGCCAGGCATCGGTGGCTCCGTCGGCATGGGCGCCGTGGAGGTGGCCCGCGAACTCGGCGCATCCCTCACCGTCTCCACCGCAAGCCGCACCGACAAAGCCGAAGCCGCCCGTGCCGCCGGCCACGAGCACGTCATCGACCTATCCCGCGAATCCCTGACCGACGGCGTCGCGCGCATCACCGACGGCCGGGGCGTGGACGTCGTGGTCGACGGCGTCGCCGGTCCGCTGCTCGGCCCCTGCATCGCCTCCCTCACACACGGCGGCGTCTACGTCGGCGTCGGATATTCAGGCGGCACCGAAGGCACGGTGAACATCACCGACCTGATACGGAAGAACGCCACCGCCTACGGCTACACCTTCACGATGACCCCACCGGCCGTCGCCCGCGCCGCCCGCGTGACCCTGCTGGAATGGCTGCGCGCAGGCCGCATCACCCCCGCCGTCGCCCGTGTGTTCCCGCTGGACCAGGCCGCCGAAGCGCAGCGCCATCTGATCGAGGACCGGCCCTTTGGCCGCGTCCTGCTCACCATGGCCCGCTGAACCGGGCCGAAGCAAAAAGGAGCTACGACATGCAGCCTCGCAAGGCCTCCACAGCCGATATACCGGAACTGATCCGGCTGCGCGCCGTCGCGTTGGAGAGCCTGGGCACCGACCCCGGACCGGTCGACACACCATGGCGGCTGATCGCCCGCGACTGGTTCGACGAGCGCATCAACCGCCGGGACGACTGCGTCTGCCTCGTCGCCGGCGGTGACCCCGGCGAACCCCTCCTCGCCTGCGGCATGGCCTGGGTCACCTACCATCTGCCCGGTTCACGCTGGCCCGACGGACGCCGCGGCTACCTGGACGGCATCGTTACCGACACCCCGGCCCGCGCGCCCACGCCCCAAATCAACAGGAAAACCCGATCACCCTGGGTGGCCTGCTCGCTGAGCTGCAACATGCCGCGCATCCTCCCGGTCGCCCTG
>NZ_JBEYFC010000612.1:0-4621 GCF_040634175.1 Streptomyces sp. NPDC007162 | reverse complement strand
GTCCCGCCCCTACCCGTCCGGTTGGCACGCAGCCGGGCGTACACGGACGGGCTGACGATGGAGTACAGCCCGTCCCCGTGAGCCACCGGTCTGCCGTCCCTGTGCAGCGCGAACCGGATGCCCATCCGGCGCCCGGACGCCCTGCCGCGCGGCGCGGCGTCCGGGCAGGTCACCTCCAGGTCGAAGTCCGTGGGCCGGGAGGAGATGCGCAGTTGCTCCAGATCGGTGTGGCAGCTGAGCGACCACAGCACGAAGTGGTGGCCGAGCGGTATCCCGTGCTCCGCGTGCGTCACGAACATGCCGGCCTGTCGAAACGTCTCTGCGGCCTGCAGGGGGTCGTGACTCGAGCCGTCTGCGCTGTTGAAGAACGTGTGGGCGCGCGGCCACTGTCCGGTGAGCGAGAACCGCACTCCCTCGTCCTGGGCGGTACAACCGCTGAGGAACACCTCTGCCAGGGACGCCCGGTGGACGTACTCCTTCGGGACCGTGGTGGTCAGTCGGGGCAGGGCGGGCAGACCGACTCCGATCTCGCTGGTGGACAGGCTCATTGACGACCCCCCGTCGGGAAGCTCTTCGTTGGCTGGAAGCTCCGTTCGACGCCTATAAGATACGGACCTACCGGTTTTCTCGGGTCGGCCACCAGGTAAAGGATTCACCAAGCGTGGTTCGACTCGATCCATGCACGACTCCGCTCAGTAGTGGTTTGGCCAAGTATTTTCGCGCTCAATCATGCAGAAGGCACGCCGAATAACGGACCAACTGGCGGATGTCGTCGACCGGTTCCGTGTGGACGGCGGGGCAGTCCGACTCCGCCAAAACCTGACATGCGGTCTCTTTCGGCCACGCCATGGGGGCATCGGCCCCGCCCGCGGTCCCTCCGGTCTCGACAGCACCTGCATGATGGTCGAACGGTTAGCGAGAGGGAGACCCGATGGAACCACTGCGCACCCTGCGCCTCGCCGCCGTCAACATCGACGGCGTCCTGCTCAACGACAGCTTCAGCCCCGTCCTGCACCGGCTCGTCCTCAAGTACGGCGGTGCGTACACCCGGGAGCTGGAGCAGCGGCTCTTCTCGCAGTCCCGGCTGGCGGCCGCCCGGGTCCTGCTGGCGGAGACCGGTGCCGGCGTGAGCGAGCAGGAGGCCGTCGCCGACTACTTCGCCGAGCGCGAGGACCACCTGCGCGCCCACCCGGTCCACACCCTCGCCGGCGCCGAGGAACTCCTGCACCGGCTGCGCGCCCTGGGCCTGGACGTCATCTGCTACGGAGGCCTCGACGAGGACCACTTCCGCCGTCATCTCGGTGCCTGGGAGCAGTTGTTCACCGCCCCCCGCTACGTCTGCACCGACGACTTCCGACCCGGCATCCGGGAGATCACCCAGGACCACTTCGGCCTGGACTTCCACCAGGTCCTCTTCATCGACGACGTGGCCCGCTTCGCCGCCCACGCGAAGGAACTGGGCGTCCCGTTCGTCGGTCACCCCAGCACCTTCGAACACGGCTTCCAGCGGGAGCTGATGCGCGAACTCGGCGTCCGGCACCTGGTCGGCAGCCTCACCGAGATCGACGAACGGCGCCTGCGCACCCTCGACCGCGAGGCCGGCCTCGGCACCGTCTGGCAGGACGCCGGCTCGCTCGCCGAGGCGGCCGGGTGACCGCGGCACAGGGCGCGGACCTCGCCGGCCGGGTCGTCCTGATCACCGGCGCCAGCAGCGGCATCGGCGCCGCCGCGGCCCGGGTGTTCGCCCGGCAGGGCGCCGTCGTCGTGGTCACCGCCCGCCGCGAGGACAGGCTGCGCGCCCTCGCCGAGACGCTGCGCGCGGAGGGCGCCGAGGCGAGCCACCGCACCCTCGACGTGCGCGACGGCGACGACGTGCGGCGCGCTGTCGAGTTCGTCGTCGAGCGGTACGGCCGTCTCGACGCTGCCTTCAACAACGCCGGCGTGGCGCTGCCGAAGACCCCGATGCACCTCATCGACGACGCCGACTACGAACGCGTCACCGAGACCAACGTGCGGGGCGTGTGGAACTGCCTGCGCCACGAGATCACGGCCATGCTGGAGAGCGGCGGCGGCTCGATCGTCAACACCAGCAGCGTGGGCGGCCTGGTCGCCTCCTCGACGGCCGCCCCCTACATCGCCTCCAAGCACGCCGTCATCGGACTGACCAAGGCGGCCGCCGTCGAGTACGCCCCGCACCACATCCGCGTCAACGCCATCGCCCCGGGCCTGACCCGCTCCGAGATGATCGACGACTGGTTCGCCAAGTCCCCCGAGAACGAGGCCCGCGCCTACCGCTCCGCCCCGCAGGCGCGCGCCGCCGCCCCGGAGGAGGTCGCGGAGGCCGCGGCCTGGCTGTGCGGTGACCGGGCGAGCTTCGTCACGGGTGCCACACTTACCGTGGACGGCGGACGCACCGCCTGGTGAACTGCCCCCGGAGGGTCCCGCTTCGACGCGTCCGCGCCGGTGCGGGACCGGCTGGGAATCGGCCTTCTCCGGCCGAAATACCGACCCCCGTTTGGGGTAAGGTACGTCACGTCCGGTTTTCTTTTGACCGAGGAGGGGTCCCATGGCGCGTCAGGAGCGTGCGATTCGGACCCGGCGTGCTGTTGTCGAGGCCGCTGCGGCGGTCTTCGCCGAGCGCGGGTACACGGCGGCGACGATCGCCGAGATCCTCGACCGGGCCGGAGTCACCAAGGGTGCCCTCTACTTCCACTTCGACTCCAAGGAAGCCCTCGCGCGGGGTGTGATCAACGCCCAGATCAGTGACGACTACTGGGTACCGCGGGATTTGAAGCTCCAGGAGTGGGTGGACATCGGCATGACGCTGGCCCACCGGATCCCCAAGGAGGTCATCCTGCTCGCCGGCATACGGCTCTCCGCGGACCTCCAGGGACGCTCGCTGTTCGGGAGTGCCTGGCCCGCCTGGACCGAGGTGGTGACCGAGAAGCTGGTGGAGGCCAAGGAACGCGGTGAGGTGCTGCCGCACGTCACGCCACGGGAGACCGCGGAGTGCTTCCTCGGGGCCTGGATCGGCACCCAGTTCATGTCCGAGGTGGTCTCCGACTGGACGGATCTCAATGACCGGATCTCCGTCCTCTACAACCACGTACTCCCGGCCATAGCCACGCCCGCGGCCCTGATCAGGCTGGACACCGCGCCCGACCGGGGCGCCCGCGTCGTCGAGGAAGCCGAGCGGCGTCGGCAGGAAACGCAGGAGCGGGAACCGCTGGTGGACACCGAGGCCTGACCGGCCCCGAAGCCGACCGCCTGTGTGGTTTGTTGCCCGGAGAAACGGTTCTCCTGGTGACGCCGGGGAGATTCTGGGGAGGTTGTCCGGCCTCCGGGTGCCGACAAACCTACCGATCACGCCGTTTTGCTAGGGTTTTCGGACCGCCCGGACCAACAGGGGGACGCGATGGTCAAGCAGCTCCGGGCGGCCAGAACCCGCCAGGCCCTCGTTCTCGCGGCTGCGGAGATCTTCTCCGACGACGGTTACGCAGCGACCTCGCTGCCCGCGATATGCCGACGGGCCGGAGTGAGCGCCGGAGCACTGCACTTCCACTTTCCCAGCAAGGACGCGCTGGCGATCGAGGTGGCAAGCGAGGCGCGGCGCTCCGTCGAGCAACTGGTCACCGACCGGCACCAGTCCGCCGCCTCCGCGTTGCAGCTGCTGGTGGCGGTCACCCGGGACCTGCTGGTCGCGGTCGCCGCCGACGTCGTCGTGCGTGCGGGCTTCAAACTGGGCGTCGATCCGTCCTGGAAGAACGGCGGCCCCGGCTTCGACTGCTGGTGGCGCGCGTGGGTCTGCGAACAGTTGCTGCGGGCACAGCGCGAAGGCGAACTGACCGAGGGCGTCTCACCGGAACGGGTCGCCGCGGTGATAGTGGCCGCGACCGTCGGGTTCCAACTGAGCGGGGCCGCGACCCGCGACCGCAGCCCGTCCCAGCACGTCGAGCAGTTCTGGTCCCTGGTGCTCCCGCAGCTCCGAAGCGAAGGCGCACCCACCGTACGGGGCCGGGTTTGACAAACCGTCCGTGCCGTTTTTGACTCTCTTTCCCGGACGGCCGACACGCACGGCGGCGGAGCAGGGGGACCGCATGGACATCCGCATACTCGGCGCCCTCGACGTACGCGAGAACGGTGCCCCCGTCGCCCCGACGGCGCACAAGCCGCGCCAGGTGCTGGCCCTGCTGGCCCTGCACGCCGACCGGCCCGTGACCGCGGGGACGCTGACGGAGGAGCTCTGGGGTCCCCGGCCTCCCGCGCAGCGCTCGGGCCACCGTGCAGACGTACATCATGCACCTGCGTGAACTCCTCGCGCTCGCACCGGAGCGGAGCGGCGGCGGCCCGGACGCGCGCACCGCCAGGCAGGTCCTGCGCACCGTACCCGGCGGCTACCTGCTCGACACCGGTGACGGCACGAGCGACGTAAGGGAGTTCGAGCGGCTCGCCGGGCGCGGGTACCGCGCGATGGAGGCCGGCGACCACCCGGAGGCCGTCCGGCTGCTGCGCGCGGCCCTCGCCCTGGTTCGGGACGGCAGGGCTGCCGGGGCGCCTGGTGCGTCCGGGCAGCCGGCGGAACCGGATCCCGCGGCGCGTGCGGGGGATTCCCCGGCGCCTG
>NZ_JBEYFC010000611.1:0-4657 GCF_040634175.1 Streptomyces sp. NPDC007162 | reverse complement strand
CCCCACCGCTGCTCGTGGAGGAACTGAGCGGGCGCGAGCGCGAGGTGCTGAGCAGGCTGGCGCAGCTGATGTCCACCCAGGAGATCGCCGCCGACTTGATGAGCGGCTGCGGCCTGCGCAACGGTGAAGCGGCCGCGGTGAACCTCAGCAACATCGTGGCCGACGACGTGTACCGGGTCTGTGAGCAGGTCATCATGGCCACCCGGGAGTACGGGCCGCTCAAACACCGGAAGCCGGGGGAGTACCGTGACGTTCCCCTGCCGGCCCGGGTCAGGGAGACGATCGAGTGGTATGCCGAGAAGCACGGAACGGTCGACGGCTACCTGCTGCGCCAGGCAACCGATCCCAGCAGGCCGTACCAGCACTACGCGATGGACAATCAATGGCGGCGGATCAGGGCGTCAGGCAAGGTAGACGTTCCTGAGGGGATGGTGCTCTACGGGAACCGTCACTTCTTCGCGTCGAACTGTCTCAAGAACGGCATTCCGATCACGGACGTTGCCGAGTGGATGGGCCACAAGAGCATCGACGTGACCTTCAAGATCTACCGGCATCTCATGCCGGGATCGATCAGCTCCGCGGCACAACTCCTCAACATGAACCTGGCTGCTTGAGCTTCGCGCTATGGAACAAGGAGCGGCTGTGGCAGGGCGCGTGCGTTCTCACGTGGCGAGATGGGCGACTCATGCTTGAACGTGCCGTGATGGCCTACCTGTTCATACTTGGATGTGGCGAGCGCGACCCCCGATGATCAAGGTTCTCGAAGCCTTTGATCACGAAACAGGGGTCGCGTTCGCATGTCATCCTCCCTGATCGACGTTCTCCAGCGCCACCGCGAAGACGTCGACCTACCGCACGTGCCTGCCGAGCAATCCGAACTCGCGGCACTGGTGGAGGTGTTGGAGCGGCTTCCCGATCCACGACGGGCGCAAGGCCGCCGCTACCGGCTGGGGTCACTGCTCGCACTGTGCCTGCTCGCCGTGCTCGGCGGTGCCACCACGCTGGCCGGCATTGCCCGCTATGCCAGCGATACCTCTCCCGGGGCGCGGGCGAGGATCGGACTGCGCCGTCCGCCATGCGCGACCACCCTGGGCCGTCTGCTGTCACGTCTGGACGGCGACGCTCTCGACGACGCCGTGGGCGCCTGGCCGGCCCGCCACGCCAGTGACCCGGCCGATGAAGGAGCCGCGGAGCTGGTGGGTATGGCCGTCGACGGCAAGGCCGTACGTGGCAGCCGCACCGGCGAGCAGACAGCCGTGCACCTCCTCGCCGCCGTCCTGCACGAGGGCCAGGCCGTCATCTCCCAGCGGCAGATCGCCGCGAAGAGTAACGAAATCTCAGCCTTCGCTCCGCTGTTGGAACGGTTTCACCTGCGCGGATATGTCATCACCGCCGACGCGATGCACACCCGGACCAGCCATGCCGCACACGTCAGCGTCCGGGGCGGGCACTACATCCTGGTTGTCAAGGGCAACCAGAAAAAGCTCCGCCGACAGCTGAGACATCTGCCCTGGCGTGAGGTCCCACTACAGCACCGCACCCGCGAACAGGGCCACGGCCGACGCGAGATCCGCCGACTCAAGGTCTGCACCGTCCAGCCCGGTCTCCTCTTCCCACACGCCGTGCAGGCCATCGAGGTCAAGCGCCGCCGCACCAGCCGCACGACAAACAGGACCACCATCAAGACGATCTACGCGGTCACCAGCCTCGCCCCCGAACAGACCACCCCGGAACGAATCGCCGAACTGATCCGTGGACACTGGCAGGTCGAGGCACTGCACCACGTGAGAGACGTGACCTTCGCCGAGGACGCCTCCCGCGTCCGCATCGGCACCGCGCCCGCGCGATGGCAACCCTCCGCAACCTCGCCATCGGCCTTATCCGCCGGGCCGGCTGGACGAACATCGCCGCCGCGACCGACCACTACCGGTCACGAACGGACCACGCTCTCCAACTACTCGCTCTTGAAGCCTGAGAACCCGTCAACCCTGCTCCTCGACCCCGCCGACATCGCTCAGCTCCAGCACCGCAACGAGCACGAGATCGCTGCATGAGTGGTGCGGAATGCTGGCCCCGCGTCTCCTGTGGGCTTAACCTGCGGCCATGTGGGGGCAGGGATCTTCATGGACCAAGAACAAGGCATCTCTCGCAGTGCAACGTCGCCGGCTCGACCGACACATGCGTCGTTCGCGGCGAAAGCTGCCACCCGACCCGATGGAGCCTTGGCTTGCCCGGCGCCGCATGCGGTTGGGGCTGGGGATCGTGGGCGCGGCATGGGCCACGGTCGTCCTCACAGATGCGGGGCTGATCCGAACCCATGTGTTGAAGGAGACGGACACCGGGATCGCCACCGGGGCCGGATTCGTAGCTGGAGTGCTGGCATACCTGATCTGGCTCGGGGACGCGGGCACGGCGCACGTCTCCACCGTCGAGGGGAGACCAGTCGTGTCTGCCCGCACGCTCACCGGCGTCCGCACGATTGAACTGGACGCACTGGCCAGTGTCCGCCGGTTCGCTGCGATCGGCCGATACGGCGGCACAATCGATGAGTTGCGCCTGCGGGACCGGCACGGGCTGCGCTTGACGATCGGTCATGACACGCGGGCGGAGGACTCCATACGCCGCGCCGTCGTGAGGGCGGAAGCCCAACCCTCCAGCGCATCGGTCAAGGTGACCAGGCACGCCCGTAGCCGCCTGGGCCTGGATCCGCGATCATCCGTTCCCCCCTTCGTGCACTTGTTCTTCGGCGTGTGGGTCATGCTTGCGGAGCTCCTGCTGCCCGCGCTGGGCAGCTACACCGTCGCCTGTTTCCTGGCGGGAACCAGCGCATGGGCCTCGACACCTAGTCATTGACCGCAACCGACACCGAAGAGCATCCGCCTCGACCTGAACAGGCGCCCACGAAACTCCATCTCAGCACGTGAGAACGCATCACCCCTGGCGGCTGTGGGGGTAGCTGTGTAGCAGCGGTCCGTTGGGCGATGCCCTGCGGGTCGGTGGTCAGATCGAAAGGGCATTCGCTGCCAATCACCTGCAGTTTTCGATTTTGGATTCTTGCCACCGCGCTGTTGCCGTAGGGCGCTAGTGATTTGGCTGGGGAGAGGAGGTCGCGAATTGCTGGGGTGCAGTTGCATCGTGGTTCGTTTGTCCCGGGCAGCCCGAAGTGGTCGTCCGATTCGCCTGCCGCGTCGTGTCGGGAGGTGCCAGGCTGCCCCCGCCTCGTTGTGAGTCGCACGACTCGGGGAGGCCGGGACAACTGTTGCTCGTGTTTGCCGTGGTCAGGCTGCCAAGACGAGGTTTTGGTTGAGGACCTGGGCAGCTGAGCTGATCGATCCCGGCATGAGATGCCGGTAGATCTTGAAGGTGACATCGATGTTCCTGTGCCCCATCCACTCGGCGACATCGGTGATGGGGATCCCCTGAGTCAAGCAGTTGGAAGCGAAGAAGTGTCGAAGGCTGTAAAGCACCATCCCCTGGGGGACGTCAATCCGTTCCTGAACCTTAATGCGCCTCCATTGGTTGCTGAGGCTGTAATGTGGGAACGGTCGTGAGGGATCACTCGGGTGGCGCAGCAAATAGCCATCTGACGTTCCGTATTTCTGGGCGTACCACTCGATTGTCTCCCGAATAACGACTGGCAGTGGAACGTCACGGTACTCGTTAGACTTGCGGTGCTTCAGGGGCGCGTACTGGCCGGTCGTCTGGTTCACCTGCTCGCTGACCCGATAGACATCATCGGCCACCATATTACGGAGATTCACTGCAGCTGCCTCAGCATTGCGTAGGCCACAGCCGCTCATCAAGTCGGCGATCAGTCGGAATTGGTCGTTGCCAGCCGTGCGTATCATGCGTAGTTGCCCAGGAGACGGGATCACTGCGCGTTTGGGGTCGTAGAGTGGGGCCTTCACACCGGCGAGAGGGCTCTCATGGAACAGCCCAAGTCGATGGGCGTCGAGCAGGATTGCCTTGAGCTTGTCGAATGCGTTGGCCTGAGTTGCCAGACCGGCACCGTTTCGCTCCATGGCCTGGATGAAGCTCTCGACGACCTTGTGGTCAAACGTACTCATACGCCGACTGCCCAACAGGGGGAAGAGGTGCTGCTGCAACAATGAGTCAAGGTGACGCACCGAAGCTGGGCCCAGGTCCCGCTGGCCAGACTTCCACTCGACGGCGTATTCCTCGAAACGCATGGCCCCGTACTTTTGGATGCGTTCTGTTTTGGATAGAGATCTGTGTACGGAACGCTTCTCGTTGTAGATCTCCGCTAGACGACCGATCGCCTTTTCCTGAGTTGCAAACCCCGATTCCTGTACTTGCTTCCCGGCCGTAGATCGATAGCGGACCTTGTAGAGGTGGGGGCACTTCGACCATCGAGATTGCGGATGCTCGCATTCTTTGAAGAACGACCCCATCCCGCGAACCAGCGGAGTAGGCAAACGTGAATAATCCTTTCACTGTAGTGTATGTTGATCGAATCGCCTGGAACTGGAGTCCCTAATCGGTTCGGTGGCGCTTCAGTGGATACGTTGTTGTCGGATCCATGCCTCGACTTCCGAAACCCTGAATCGAATCTTTGCATTGGTGCCTGCCGCGAACCAGGACTCTCGGCGACGGCACCACGACCGGAGCATGGGGCACCGCTCCGGCTGGGGACATC
>NZ_JBEYFC010000610.1:0-4660 GCF_040634175.1 Streptomyces sp. NPDC007162 | reverse complement strand
GTCAGGGGCACGTTCATGTTGCGCCGCCGGCCGATCGGGAAGCCGCCGGGAGCTGGTCCTTGACCCACGGATCGAACACCGCCAGTCGATGGGCCGCCGAAGGGTAGAACGTCGCCAGCTGATCAGCGATCCAGGGATCCGTGGGCTGCCGTGCGGTGTCGTGCCCGTTGGTACCGGCCGTGACGCCTGCTGTGGCACCGGTGACCGGGTGGTGCTCGCCGACCTGGGAGGTGACCGCCATTGCCGAGCCGCCACCGACCAGTACAGCGCCGGCGGCGAGCGCAGCACTGACGGCTGCGCCGGTGATCCGTCGCGTCAACTTCATGCTCTTCTCCTCCTGGCTCCGTCCGGCTTGCGCGATCACCCTGTGAGGTGAGTGCACTGCGATTCGGAAGCATTCGTTCCGGTTGGTGTGTCTACCCCGTCGTGCTCCGCGCACACCTGGGGCCGCGGCGGCGCATCCACTGCCGGGGTGGTTCGGGAATGAAGGGCGAGGGTTCGGGCCGATGTGCCCGTTCGAGCGCCCGCCGACGCGAGGGACACGGGAGGCGGGGCGCTCCCGGGCCCCTGCGCGGCGGTGCACGGGGCCCGGTCCGAAAGCCCCAGGAACCGGGCCCCGGCTCCGGACCGGGAACCAAACGGGAACGGGGACGGAGAAGGTGGCGACCGACGGACAGCGGCGGGGTCCGGTGCCGACGCTCCGTCGTTCCTGGCCTCGTTCCAGCAACCCAGCAACCGTTCGGGAGACTCGTATGCACCCCCTGCTGCGTATCAGTGAGGAAGTCGGTGACGCGTTGGCCGAGAACCGGCCCGTCGTCGCCCTGGAATCGACGGTGATCGCGCACGGCCTGCCGTATCCGCAGAACGTGGAGACGGCGCTCGCCATCGAGAAGGCGGTGCGGGACTCGGGCGCCGTGCCGGCGACCGTGGGGCTGGACGGCGGCCGGTTCACCGTGGGCATGTCGCCCGACGACATGGAACGCTTCGCGACCGGTACCGGAGTGCCGAAGGTGTCCAGCCGGGACGTCGGTGTGGTGCTGGCGGGCGGCGGGCTGGGGGCCACCACGGTGGCGTCGTCCCTCGTGGCCGCCGATCTCGCCGGCATTCCGTTCTTCTCCACGGCGGGGATCGGCGGCGTCCACCGGGGCGCGGGCGAGAGCTTCGACGTCTCCGCCGACCTCGTGCAGTTCACCCGGAGCAAGGTGGCCGTGGTGTGTGCCGGCGCCAAGAGCATCCTCGACCTGGGACTCACCCTGGAGTACCTGGAGACGCTGGGTGTACCGGTGATCGGCTACCGCTTCGACGACTTCCCCGCCTTCTACTGCCGCTCCAGCGGCCTGCGTGTGCCGCAGCGGCTCGACGACCCCGGCGACGTCGCGCGGGCGCTGCGGATGCACTGGGCGGCGGGTCTGCCGGGCGGTGCGCTGGTCACCGCGCCCATCAGCGAGGAACACGCCCTGGACGGGGACCTGATGGAGGGTGTGATCCAGGAGGCGCTGCGCGGCGCCGAGCGGGACGGGGTACGCGGCCCCGCCGCCACCCCCTACCTGATGAAGGCCGTCTCGCGGGCCACGGAGGGGCGCTCCGCCGCCGCCAACCGCGAGGTCCTCATCAGCACCGCCCGGCTCGCCGGGCACCTGGCCGTCGCCTACGCGGCCACCGCCGTGCCCGTGGAAGGAGTCGCGGCATGACCTCCGTGTTCGTCTTCGACATAGACGGCACCCTCGCCGACACGCCAGCCGCCATCGCGGAGCTGATCGGTGACGTGGTCCGCGACTTCGGCGCGCGCCCCGGTCGCCGGGAGGTGCTGGCGACCGTGGGCAAGCCCCTGGAGGCCTCCATCGCGAGGCTGCTGGGCACCGGCGTCCACGACGCCGTGACCGCCGAGGCCGCGGCGCGCTACCGCAGCCGCTTCGCCGTGGACGTGCTCAGCCGGGGGCCGGAACTCCTGTTGCCGGGCGTGGCCGAGGGGCTGGAGCGGATGCGGGCGGCGGGGCACCTGCTCGGCATCGCCACCTCCAAGATCCACGCCAGCGCGCACGCGCTGCTGGACGCCACCGGGATCCTCGACAGGTTCGACACCGTCGTCTGCCACGACATGGTCGGCCGCGGCAAGCCGCACCCCGACATGGCACTGCGGGTCATGTCCGAACTGGGCGGCCGGCCCTCGCGTTCCTGGTACGTGGGCGACACCGTCACCGACGTGAGGATGGCGCGGGCCGCCGGTCTGCGGACGGTGGCGGTCTCCTACGGTGTCGACACCGCCGAGGCGCTCACGTCCGCCGGCGCCGACCACGTGGTGGCCGACTTCGCGACGGTCACCGACCTGCTGCTTCAGAAAGCGGCGTCATCCGGCGGGACCCGTGCCACGGTCGACCCGGAGGCGACCGGGGCCCGTACCGTGACCGGTCCCGAGCCGACCGGCGTCCGCTCATGACCGTCCGGAGCGAAGAGACCGCCGCCGCCACCCCCGCGGCCACCACCCGCTTCACCGGCCGTATGGCGGCCGCGCTGCTGGCCCTGTCCATCGCCCAGTTCCTGGTGGCGCTCGACTACTCGATCATCTACGTGGCACTGCCCAGCATCGGATCGGGACTGGACCTGGCTCCGCAGCGGCTCCAGTGGGTCGTGTCGGCGTATGCCGTCTTCTTCGCCAGTTTCCTCGTCGTCGGCGGCCGCGCGGCGGACCTGACCGGACCGCGCAGGCTCTTCCTCGGTGCGCTGGCGCTGTTCGGCCTGGGTTCCCTCGCGGCCGGTCTGGCCGGGGACCAGTGGCTGCTGATCGTCTCCCGTGCCGCCCAGGGCATCGGTGCGGCCGCCCTGACCCCGTCCATGCTGGCCCTGATCGGTGCCGCGTTCCCGGCCGGTGCCGTGCGCTCCCGGGCGCTGGCGATCTGGGGGGCGATCGGCGCGGTGGGGCTCGCGGCGGGTGTGCTGATCGGCGGCGTGCTCACCTCGGCGCTGTCCTGGCGGTGGGTGTTCTTCGTGAACGTGCCGCTCATCGTGGTCACCGTCGCCCTCGCCCTGCGGGTGCTGCCGGCCGGCGCCCGCACCGGGGCCTCGGTCCGGAATCTCAACGTCCCCGGCGCGGCGCTGTTCACCGGGGCGGTCCTGTGCCTGGTGGCGGCGCTCACCCAGGCCGCGGCGGACGGCTGGACCTCCGGGTCCTGCCTCGGGTGTCTCGTGGCGGCCGCCGCCCTGGCCACGGCCTGGACGGCGTACGACCGTCGCCCGGCCGCCACCCCCCTCATCCCGCGGGCGCTGCTGCGGGTGCGCTCGCTGGCGGGCGCGAGCGCGATGTCGGCGCTCTACATGGCGAGCGTGGGCGCCGAGTTCTTCCTGATCACCCTCTTCCTCCAGGACGTGTGGGGCTACGGTGCCCTGGAGGCGGGCATCGCCTTCCTGCCGCTGACGCTGAGCGTGGTGGCGGGCAACCTCGTCACCGGGAGGCTGGCGCAGCCCTGGGGCATCCGCCGTACCCTCGCCACCGGCTTCGCGGTCGGCGCGGTGGGGCTGGCCCTTCTCGGCATCGGCACGAACGGCTCGGGCTATTGGACCGCCGTACTGCCCGGCCTGCTGGTCAGCGGCCTCGGCCAGGGCATGGCCTTCGCGGGCATGTACATCGGGGGCACGAAGGACGTGCCCGACAGCGAGCAGGGCACCGCGTCCGCGGTGCTGACGACGACGCAGTACACGGGCGGTGCCATGGGCCTGGCGGTGCTGGTCCTCATGCTCGGTGACGCACCGGGCGACGCGGCGTTCGGCCGGGCCTACGCACTCACCGCCGTACTCGCCCTGGTCGCCGCCGCGACCGCGCTGACGACGCTGTCCACCCGCGCCGAGGAGGGCGCGCCGGCTGCCGGGGGCGAGCGATGACGCTGCCCCGGGTGACCGGTCCCGGCGCCGGCTCCCGCGCCCTCGTGGGCGGCACCGCGGTGTCGTTCCTGGTCACCGGGGACGACACGGCCGGCCGCTTCGGCCTCACCGAGCACCGGATCCCGCCCCGGGCCCCCGGGGCACCGCTGCACTTCCACAGCGCACTGACGGAGATGTTCTACGTGGCCGAGGGCGACGTGCTGCTCACGCTCGGCACGGACCGGCGCGTCGCCACTCCCGGCACTTTCATGCTGGTGCCGCCCGGAACCCCGCACGCCTTCGGCAATCCAGGCACCGACCCGGCCACCCTGCTGGTCATGTTCACCCCGGACGGGGGTCGGGAGAAGTACTTCCGCGAACTGGGCGAGCTGCTCGACTCCTCGCCCGAACCGACCCCGCAGATGATGGAGGAACTGGCCCGCAGATTCGACCAGTTCCCGGCCTGAGGGCCACAACCGACCCGTGAAGTGAGGAGACAACCATGCCTGTCGTGACCGTGGACTGGTGGAAGGGCAACGACCGACAGAAACGAGCCGATCTCGTGGGCGAGGTGACGGCCGCCGTGGCCCGGATCGCGGGATGCCCGGCTGCCGCCGTGACCGTCCTGGTGAGGGACGTCGAGCAAGATCACTGGGGGAGTGGGGGCGTGCTCGCCGACACACGGGCCGTGTCGCCCGCGGACCGGGCGCCGGCGCTCGGGGACCGCCCGCACCAGGAGGCCGGTGCTCACTGAAACGACCTTGCGCATACGGTGGGTGGCCGGCGGCGTCACGCTGTCGGCCAC
>NZ_JBEYFC010000609.1:0-4689 GCF_040634175.1 Streptomyces sp. NPDC007162 | reverse complement strand
GTCGACACCGAGGGCCGTCGGTTCGTCCTCGTCGCGCCGAGGCGTTGTGTTCCGGGGTGGCCGGTTCGTATGCTTACCACTTGTAAGGGATTGAAACGATTCAATCCCCTGGGGAGGGACCCCCGCACGAAAGGACCCTTGAGCCGTGGACGAGGTCAGCAGAACCACGCAGGCCGAACGCCGCAGAGCCGCGCTGAGCCGCCGGCACCTGCTCGGCATCATGACCGCGGCGGCGGCGGGGGCCTCGCTCCCGCTCGCGGCCGCCCAGGACGCCCTGGCAGTGGGTGGGCCCGCAGCCGGTGGAGGCGCGTCAGCGCCCGCGGCCCTCCAGGTCAACTCGCGGTCCGAGCCGCTGGGAACGGAGACGGCGCCGACCTTCAGCTGGATCCCCCCGGTGGCACGCCAGACGGCGTACGAGATCGAGGTCGGCACCCGGCCCGGCCGCGCGGACGTCTGGCGCAGCGGAAAGGTGACCGGCTCCGACAGCGTCGAGGTCGCCTACCGCGGCGGTCCGCTGCGCTCCGAGGAGACGTACTTCTGGCGGGTCCGCGCCTGGGACGAGCGGGGCACGGCGGGCGCCTGGAGCGAGCCCGCGCGCTGGGAGACGGGACTGCTCGACGGTGAACGGGACTGGGCAGGGGCCCGCTGGATCGGGGGCAGGCAACCGCAGGACCACGACTGGCAGGACCTGACGGCGACCGTCGTCTTCCGCGGCGGCCCCGACGCGGCGAGCGGACTCGCCCTGCTCCTGCGTGCCGAGCCCATCGGCAAGACCTGGGGCGAGGGACTGGTCTGGACCCTGCGCCGAAGCGGCGACGACATGCAGTTGTTGATGACGACCCGGCACTACGCGGGCAACACCTGGGTCGACGACGGCACCTCCGAGCCGCACTGGGGCGTCGACCACTACGACCCGCAGAGCGAGACCAACCCCACCGCCGCGGGCACCCGCACCGTCCAGGTCGGCACCGTGACCCTCCCCGCCGCGACCGGCCTGACCAAGGACACCTGGGCCACCCGCGACCACACCGTGACGGTCGCGGCACACGGCCTCACCGTCACCACCACGGTCAACGGCGTCGAGGTCGACAGCCGCACCCTCTCCGGCGACCAGATCCGCCGGCACGGCAGCTTCGGCTTCGCGGGCGGCACCTCCGCCACCGTCCGCAGTGCCGAGGTGACCGGCACCGGCGCCCCCGACTTCGCCGTCGACCTCACCACCGGCGCCAACCCCTTCGAGGCCGGCATCGGCACCCTGGACGGTCTGACCTTCGCGCCCAAGAACCCCTACATCCCGAGCAAGAACGCCGTCCTCCCCATCGCCAACCCGGCCCCCGTCCTGCGCCGCGCCTTCACCCTGCCGCACGGCCGCCGCATCGCCGCCGCCCGGCTGCACCTGAGTGCCGCGGGCAACGTCGCCCTCACCGTCAACGGCGACCCGATCACCGTGGACGGGGGCCCGGCCGACCGGGACGGCACGAACGTCCCCCGGCTGCTCACCGACCAGAGCACCTACGACCGTACGGTCCTCTACGACACCTTCGACGTCACCGCGCTGCTGCGAACCGGCCGGGAGAACGTGCTGGCCGCCGAACTGGGCCGGGGCTGGTACGGGGTGACCACCCCTCAGGAGTGGTACTGGCAGCTCGCCCCCTACGCGGGGCCGCCCCGGCTGCGCGCGAAACTCGTCGTCACGTACACCGACGGCTCGGCCACCACGCTCGTCACCGACGAGGACTGGCGCACCGCGGACGGCCCGACGACGTTCGACTCCGTCTACTCCGGGGAGAAGTACGACGCCCGGCGGGCGGACGCGCTGGGGGAGTGGCGCTCGGCCGGCTACCGCACCGGCCGCGCCTGGCGTCCCGCCACCGCGCTGATCCCGCCGGGCAGTTGCTCGGGCCCCGCGCCGAAGTACCACGGCGCGCTGCCCGCCACCACCGTTCCCGACGGCTTCCGGGCGGCCGCGGTGCGCGCCCACGAGGCGGAGCCGGTGCTGGTCGACCGGATCCTGCGGCCGGTCTCGCTCACCGAGACCGCCCCGGGCTCCGGCATCTGGGTCCTGGACTACGGCCAGATCATGACCGGCTTCGTCCGGCTGCGGCTCACCGGCATCCGTGCCGACCGGGCCGGACTCACGCTGCGCATCCGCGGCGGCAACCGGATCGCGAGCGGCGACGGCACGGCGGCCTCCCCGCTCTCCGTGGAGGAGGAGAACTTCCAGCACGACGCCGACCTCCAGACGCACTACTACACCGTCGGCGCCTGCCGGACCCAGAGCTGGGAGCAGAACTTCAGCCACTTCGGCTTCCGACACCTGGAGGTGCAGAACCTCGAGGCCGTGCTCGGCCGGGCTCCCGACCTGAAGCGGGACGCCGACCTGCTGACCGTGGCCGTCGCCCGCTCCGGCTTCGCCCGCACCGGCACCTTCGCCACGGACAACGCGCTCCTCAACCGCATCCAGCGCAACCTGGAGTGGGCCGAGCAGAACAACCTCGTGCAGAAGCCCACCGACACCCCGTCCCGGGAGAAGAACGGCTGGACCGGCGACGCCATGGCCAGTTCCGAGTCCGAGTCCCTGACCTGGGACGTCAACGGCGTCCTCACCACCTACCTGCGCCACTTCCCGGACACCCAGATCTCCACCGGCCAGCTGCCGATGTTCGTCCCCGTGGCCAAGGGCGGCTACGGATACGACCGCACCCCCGGCTGGAACGCCGCCTGGAAGGCCGTCCCCGCCTGGGACTCGGCGTACTTCGTCATCCCCAGGGAGCTGTACCGGTACTACGGCAACAGCAGCCTGTTCGCCGAGCTGTACGACCACCAGGACGCGCTGCTGACCTCCTACGAGACGCTGTTCACCGCCGAGAACGAGTACGTCTTCGAGGCGTCGCTCGGCGCCTACTCCGGGGCCGAGGACCCCGGCAGCAACGCCGTCATCAGCCTCGCCTTCTACATCCACTTCTGCGACTACATGGACGAGGTCGGCCGCGGTCTGGGCCGTACCGGACGCGCCGCGCACTACGCGCAGCTGGCGGGCACCCTGCGCAGGGCCTTCATCACCCACTACTGGGACGCCTCCCAGGGGCACTTCACCCAGGGCAGCGTCTCCAGCGAGAACACCCTCGCCCTCGCCTTCGACCTGGTCCCCGGCTCGGACCTGCCCGCCGACGACCCGCGTCACCTCACCGGCACGAAGACGCTCGCGGAGAACCAGCGGGCCCTCGCGAAACTCCTCGCCGACCGCATCACGGCCGCCGGCCACCACATCCAGAACGACATGTACGGCTCGCGCTACGAGTTCAACATCCTCAGCGAGTACGGCTACACGGACGTCGCGCTGCGGGCGGTCACCCAGACCGGCGTCCCCGGCTACGTCCACCAGATCGCCAAGGGCGCGACCTCGCTGTGGGAGCAGTGGACCGACCGGCTCTCGGTCGACCACCACTACCGCTCCAACGTGGCCACCTGGTTCTACCAGGGTTTGGCCGGAATCAGGCCAACCTCGACCGCCTACGAGACGCTGCGCGTACGGCCGTACGTCCCCGCGGCCGCGGTCAACAGCCGCGTCCCGGAGAACACCGACGACACCGACCTGGCGCCGGCGACCCTGGACCACGTCAGCGCCGCGATCGACACCGTGCGCGGCAGGGTCGCCTCGGACTGGCGCCGCCGCCCGGACGGCGGCATCGACCTCGCGGTGACCGTCCCCCACAACACGGAGGCCGAGATCTGGGTGCCCACCCGGGGCCGTCCGGTCAACGCGCCCGCGGCGGCCGCCTTCGTCCGCGACGACACCTCGGGCGGCGCCCCCTACAAGGTCTACCGGGCCCGTGCCGGCTCGTACCGCTTCAGGTCCTGATTCCAGGTGCTGGACCAGGACCTGGAGGTGGGAACGCGGCCGCCGGTGTCCCGGGCGACCCCCGGGCGGCCGGCGGTCAGGCGGCCGGCGTGGCCGGGTCGGGCGACAGGTGCTCGTGCACGGCGTGCCAGCGGCCGTCCTCCGTGCGCCGCAGGACGATGGTCTCGCGCTCCCGCACCGTCTCCTCCCCGGCCCGGGTGGAGACGCGGGTGGTCACCGAGTGGGTGAACACGGCGGTGTCGCCGAAGAGCTGGAGCCGGCGGTCCTTCGAGTCGCAGGCGAGGACGCGGAAGCCGTCCTCCTCGCTCCACTCGCGCCACAGACCGCGGTACTCCTCGGTGGAGTCCAGCCGCCGGTCGGTGGTGTGGAAGACGAAGCTGGCGTCGGCCGCGAAGGCGTCGAAGTAGTCGTCGGTGCGGCCCTCGGCGAAGGCGGCGATCAGCGCGTCGGCCGCGGCGAGGGCGGCGTCGTGGTCGTTCTTCATGGCTGCTGCTCCGGGATCCGGGCCACGGCGCGGACGGGTGCGCCGTCCGCGCCGGGCAGGTGGAGGGGGAAGAGGCTGACGTGGACGTCGTGGCCGGCCCGCTGGGCGTCGAGGACCTCGGCCAGGTTGGTGAGGTTCTCGGCGATGACGGCGCCCGCGCCGCACAGGACGCGGTGGGCGGGCAGGGTCTCGCCGGGCGTGGGGTCGACGCTCAGCGCGTCGATGCCGACGGTGCGCACCCCACGGGCGACGAGCAGTCCGGCCGCCTCCCGGGTCAGGTGGGGAAGGTGGTCGCGTCGACGAGGATCTCGTCACGGCCCTCCGCCGCGAGCCGTACCGCGCC
>NZ_JBEYFC010000608.1:0-4693 GCF_040634175.1 Streptomyces sp. NPDC007162 | reverse complement strand
GATCACCACGATGAACGACGAGGTACGGACTTCATGAACGACCAGCTCCAGGGCATCAAGAAGGGCGTCCTGGAACTCGCCGACGTGATCGCCGTCAACAAGGCGGACGGCCCCCACGAGCGCGACGCCCGGTCCGCGGCCCGGGAACTGGCGGGCGCGCTGCGGCTGATGCACGGCAAGGACGCGTTCTGGACCCCGCCGGTGCTCAGTTGCAGCGCCCGGGAGTCGACGGGCCTCGAACCGGTCTGGGAACGGCTGGAACAGCACCGGGCGCTGCTCGACTCCACCGGGCGGCTCGCCGCCAAGCGCCGGGACCAGCAGGTGGGCTGGACCTGGTCGATGGTCCGCGACGAACTGCTGGGCCGGCTCTACGCGCACCCGGCGGTGCGCGCGGCCGCCCCCGGGCTCGAACAGCGGGTCAGGGACGGCTCGTTGACGGCGACGCTGGCCGCCGAGGAGATCCTCCGGGCGTTCGAGGGACCTCAGGACAGCTGATCCTGGAGCGCTGCCCGGGCCCGGGCGACCCGGGAGCGGACCGTGCCCACCGCGCAGTCGCTGACCTGGGCGGCCTCCGCGTACGGCAGTCCGAGCAGCTGGGTGAGGACGAACGCCTCCCGCCGCTCGTCGGGCAGCGCCGCCAGCAGGTCGAGCAGCGCGACGCCGTCCTCGAAACCGGGCAGCCCGTGCGGCTGTGCGTGCTCCACGGCGAGCTGCCAGTCGGGGACGTCCGCGGCGCGCGGGCGGGCGGCGGCGTACCGGTGGCTGTCCACGACCGCCCGGCGGGCGATCGTCAGCAGCCAGGACCGGGCCGAGCAGCGGCCCTCGAAGAGGTGCAGGCTGCCCAGCGCGCGCAGGAAGGTGTCCTGCGCGAGGTCGTCGACCGCTTGCGGGTCGGCGCAGAGATGGGCGACGAAACGGGTCACGTCGCGGTGCAGGGCCCGTACGAAGGCGTCCACGGCGGCCGGGTCGCCGGACCGGGCCGCGAGGGCCCAGGCCGTGATCGACGCGTCGCGTGTCGCGTCCGGCGCGGGGCGTGCGGGCAGGACGGAAGTGATCACTCGGTGTCCTTGTGGGAAAGGTGCGGGGGCGGCGGCCCGCCGTGCGGCGCGCCCGCAGGGCACGCGGGCTCAGAGGGCCGCCGTGTTCGTCCGGGGCGCGCAGGGGCGGCCCGGACCACCGGCTGTCGTCAGGCGACAGCGGTCCCCGCGGGCGGACCCCGGGTGGTGATCGCGTGGCCGAGGAGCAGCAGCCGCGGCGCCCGCTCCGAGCGGCGGCGGTACGGCCGGGGACGCGGCGGCCCGGCCGGGGCGGGCAGGGCGAGCAGCAACCGCAGCGGGGCCGTGAGCCGGCCGGCCACGGCCCGCAGGACCCGGAACGCGGCGCGCTCGCCGTGGCCGAGCCACAGTCCGCACAGCAGCGCGGCGAGGAGGTGGGCGGCGAGCATGCCGGTCGCGGCGGGTCCGGTGCTGCCGAACCCCAGGTAGGCGACGGGGTCCGGGGGCGCGGAGGCCATGTGCATGTCGGCCATGCCGCCGGTCATGGCACCCGTCGTGCCACCGGTCGTGCCACCGGTCATGTCCATGTGCATGGCGGTCACGGGGGCCGCCTGGGCCGTCCACGCCTGGGCCGCGGAGAACCCGGAGTGCAGCGCCGTCTGGGCACCCACCGCGGCGCAGACGACCAGCGGCAGCCCGCGTTCGCGTCCGGCCAGGCTCCAGCCGACGACGGTGGTGGCCAGGAGGCCGGTGGCGAACGCCCAGGCAGGCACCGGGCTGCCGGACATCAGGACGTGGCCGACGGCGGCGAGCAGCACGCAGACGGCCGCGAACACCGCGGACCGCACCGTGCGCGCACACCGACCTGCCGTCATGGCGCCTCATCCTTGCATCCGGCGCGGGGTTGTCAGGGGGTGGTACGCAGATGCACAGGCGGCGTGCTCAACTCACAGGTCGGGTGGGCTCGTTCACAGGAGGCCGCGGGGGCGTCAGCCCTTTGCCCACGGGCCGTCCGGCACCCCCGGGCGTACCCGGGTGGCCGTCATGTCCACCATGATCGTGCGGTCGTCGTCCAGGTCCTCCCTGACGCGGCGCAGCCGGCCCGCCCGGTCGACCCAGAACCGCAGCGACGGGGGCGCGGAGAAGATGTCGTAACGACGGCCGCCGATGCGGTCCTGGCCCACGTGGCGCCGTGCCGAGCGGGCGAGCAGGCGGGCGTTGTCCGGGCGGTCGGCGGCCAGGGACAGGGTCAGCCGCAGGGCCGTGTCCAGCGACGCGGGGCCGTAGCTCCGGCGGATCCACACCCCGCGCCGCAACCGTCCGGCCTCCGCCACCGCCTGGGCCAGGGACGCCGGTCTGGTCAGCGGCGCCGCGCTGCCGTCGGTCCTCGGCCGGGCCACCGCCAGGCCCCTGGTGTCCCACGCCAGCAGCCCGCGCTCCGCCGCGTCACCCGTGTCGAACCAGCCCACCGCCCGGTGCCGGTGCTCGTCGACCACCGCGCGGACCACGGCCGTACCGCCGGGCAGCGGCGCCCGTACCGTCACCGCGGCCGGACTGTCCCGGTAGGCGCGGAACCGGGTGACGGCCAGCCGCCGGGCCTCGTCCGCCGTGAGCGGCCGGGGGGCGTCGCCGCCTGCCACGGCGTACGGGAGCGCCCCGCACACCGCCGTCACGACGGCGAGGGCGGCCCAGGTCCAGGGGGATCGCATCGGTGTCCGCATGGTCACGTACCTACACGCGGACGGGCCGCGCCCGGTCGACACCGGTACGCGGCCCGCTCTGCGTCACCCTTGCGGGGTGCGTCGTTTACTCCGTGGCGAGGGACAGTACGGCCGCACGGATCACGTCGGCGACCTCCTGCGGGTGCGCGAGCATGACCAGGTGCGAGGAGTCGACCTCGGCGATCGTCATGCCGGCGCGCTCGTAGCCGTAGCGCTCGACGTCCGGGTTGATGGTGCGGTCCGAGGACGACACCAGACCCCAGGACGGCTTGGTCCTCCAGGCCGCGACCGGGGCCGCCTCGGCGAAGGCGGCGCCCGCCAGCGGCCGCTGGGAGACGGCCAGCACCCTGGCCAGGTCCGGCTCCACGTCCGCGGCGAAGATCTCGGCGAACCGGTCGGGGTCGACCGTCACGTCGGTGCCCGGCTCGTCGGAGCCCTCGACCGGGAACGGGGTGTACACGAGGGCCGAGGCGAGCTCCGAGTCCGGGAAACGGCCCTGCAGCTCGCCGAGGCTCTCGCCCTCCTCCAAGGCGTAGCCGGCCAGGTAGACCAGGGCCCGGACGTTGGGCTCGGCGCCCGCGACGGTGATGACGGCACCGCCGTAGGAGTGGCCGACCAGGACGACCGGGCCGGGGACGGCGCGGACCACGGAGGCGATGTAGGCGGCGTCGCCGGTGAGGCTGCGGTTGGGCACGGCCGGGACGAGCACCTTCAGGCCGTCGGCCTGCAGTTCCGGGACGACCCGGGCGAAGCTGGAGGCGTCGGCGAAGGCGCCGTGCACCAGGACGACCGTGGGTGTTGAGTCGGCCATGTCAGGCGGCGTGCAGGGCGGTGTGCAGGGTGCGTGCGGCCAGCGAGATGGCGGCCTCGGCGGCGTGCGTCCCGCGCAGCGCGTTGAGCATCACGAAGTCGTGGATGATGCCCTGGAAGCGGACCGCGGTGACCGGGACGCCGGCCTCGCGCAGCTTGTTGGCGTAGGCCTCGCCCTCGTCGCGCAGCACGTCCGCCTCGGCGACGATGACCAGCGCCGGGGGCAGGTCCCTGAGCTGCTCGGTGGTGGCGCGCAGCGGGCTGGCGGTGATCTGGGCGCGCTCGGCCTCGTCGGTCGTGTACTGGTCCCAGAACCAGAACATGCCGTCGCGGCGCAGGAAGTAGCCCTCGGCGAACTGGTGGTAGGAGGCGGTGTCGAAGCCGGCGTCGGTGACCGGGTAGAACAGCACCTGCTGGAGCAGCGGGACCCCGCCGCGCTCCTTGGCCATGAGGGTGAGGGCGGCGGCCATGTTGCCGCCGACCGAGTCACCGGCGACCGCGATCCGGGTGGCGTCCAGGTCCTTGGTCGCGCCCTGCTCCACGATCCACCGCGCGACCGTCCAGTTCTGCTCGATGGCGACCGGGTAGCGGGCCTCGGGCGAACGGTCGTACTCGGGGAAGACGACGGCGGCCTGCGCGCCGACGGCGAGTTCGCGGACCAGGCGGTCGTGGGTGTGGGCGTTGCCGAAGACCCAGCCGGCGCCGTGGATGTAGATGATGACCGGCAGGGTGCCGGTGGCGCCGGCCGGCTTCACGATGCGGGCCCGGACGGTGCCGGTGGGACCGCCGGAGACCGTGATCCACTCCTCGTCCACGGCCGGCTTGGCGATCTCGCCGGACTGCACCTCGTCGACGGCCTTGCGGCCCTCCTCCGGGGCGAGGTCGAAGAGGAACGGCGGGTTGGCGGTGGCCTCGACGAAGGCCTGCGCGGCGGGTTCCAGCACCGGCTTGACGGGCGAGGGGGCTTCGGACATGCGAGTCTCCTGGGATTGCGTGCGGCGCACCGGTCGGTTCCGGTGCCGCCGGGCCCCACGGTAGGGGCGTCACGGGCACGGCAGTTGACCGCGAGCGCACATCCGGCGACCCCACAGCGCACACCGGGCGACGGGGCGGTCATCGCTGTCCGAGATGACTGACATCCCGGATCATCGCCCTGCGGTGGGAAGC
>NZ_JBEYFC010000607.1:0-4701 GCF_040634175.1 Streptomyces sp. NPDC007162 | reverse complement strand
GCTCTGGCAGGACTTCCAGCGGCACGTTTGGGTCGATGGCCGCGAGCAGCCGTTCCAGGGCGGTCAGTTCGGCGACGTTGTTGGTGGCCCTGCCGAGCGGTCCTGCCTCCCAGCGGGCCGGGGTCGCCGCGTCGTCGGACACCACCCAGGCCCAGCCGGCCGGTCCTGGGTTTCCCTTAGAAGCCCCGTCGCACGCGGCCACCACTCGTTCACGCATGGCCCCGATCATGCCACGGCCTGCCGGACCGCCCGGCCGTGGCCCGGTGTCCGCGCTGCTCAGACGTCCTTGACCGACGGCAGCTCGCCCTCGGTGGTGTTGATGTCGATCACCGAGAAGCCGGCGCCCTGCGGATCGCTGAGCGCCGCGAACCGGCCGAAGGGCATGCTCAGCGGACCGAAGCGGAGCACCCCGCCGAGTTCGGTGGCCCTGGCGACGGCCTCGTCGCAGTCGGCGACGGTGAAGTACACGTTCACGTACGACGGCACCTCGGGCGGGAACTCGTCGCCCATCCGCATCCGGCCGAGGACGGTGTTCCCGTCCACGTCGAACATCCGGAAGTCGACCTTGTCGTCCTCGATCCGCCGGGCCGTATAGGGGAAGACGGCGGTGAGGAAGGGGTCGGTCCTCTCCGGCTCACGGGTGAAGACCTCCGCCCAGCAGTAGGCGCCGGGCACGGCCGTGGCCTCGAAGCCCTCGTGGGCACCGCCCTGCCAGATGCCGAACACCGCGCCGCCGGGTTCCCGGGCCAGGCACATCGTGCCCGCCTCGCCGACCCGCATCGGCTCCATCAGCACCTCGCCGCCGTGCTCCCGGATCCGCGCGGCGACGGCCGCGGCGTCCGGCGAGGCGAAGTACAGGCACCACTGGGGCTGCCCCTCCTGACCGGGCATGGGCGGTACGACGGCGGCGACGGCCTTGCCGTCCGCGTAGGCCTGGGTGTAACCGCCGTACTCCGGCGACGACTCGCCGAACGTCCAGCCGAGGACCGCGCCGTAGAAACCCTTGGCCCCCTCCAGGTCGCTGAACATCGCGTCGGCCCAGCAGGGGGTGCCTTCAGCTCGTACCGCCATGGCCGCGGCCCTTCCGATCGCGCCGGATTCTCCCGACCCCTCACGCTAGCCACCCGGCGGTCCGCCCGCGCGCCGAACGACGGCCTCCGGCGGACACTGGGGGGGGACGGCGGGCGCGGAGGAAGACGGCGGCCACGGGAAGGGCGGTCGGCACCGAGGAAGACGGCCGGCGCGGGAAGGGCGGCGGCCTTCGGCGGACGGGGTGCGGCATGACGGACATGATGCGGGCGTGGTCGGTGGCGCGGCCGGGGCCGGTCGAGGCGGATCCGCTGCGGCTCGTCGAACGGCCGGTGCCGGTGCCCGGGGCGGACGAGCTGCTGGTCCGGGTGCGGGCCTGCGGGGTGTGCCGCACCGACCTGCACGTCACGGAGGGTGATCTGCCGGTGCGCAGGCCCGGGGTGACGCCGGGGCACGAGGTGGTCGGCGAGGTGGCCGGCCTGGGCTCGGGGGCGGCGGACTTCACCGTCGGGGACCGGGTCGGGGTGGCCTGGCTGCGGCGCACGGACGGGGAGTGCGCGTACTGCCTGCGGGGCGCAGAGAACCTGTGCCCGCGCTCGCGGTACACGGGCTGGGACGCCGACGGCGGGTACGCGCAGTACACGACGGTACCGGCGGAGTTCGCGTACCGGCTGTCCGGGACCCTGGACGACGTGACGCTCGCGCCGCTGCTGTGCGCCGGGATCATCGGCTACCGCGCGCTGCGCCGGGCCGCGCTCCCTCCGGGCGGCCGGCTCGGCCTCTACGGCTTCGGCGGCAGCGCCCATCTGTGCGCGCAGCTGGCGGTGGCCCAGGGCGCGCGGGTGCATGTGGTCACCCGGGGCGCCGAGGCCCGGCGGCTGGCCCTGGCGCTGGGCGCGGCCTCGGCACGGGACCTCCACGAGCCGCCGCCCGAGCCGCTGGACAGCGCCGTCCTGTTCGCCCCGGTCGGCGATCTGGTGCCGGTCGCGCTGCGTGCCCTGGACCGGGGCGGGGTGCTCGCGGTCGCGGGCATCCACCTCAGTGACGTGCCGCCGCTGAACTACGAGCGCGAGCTGTTCTACGAGCGGGAGCTGCGCAGCGTCACCTCCAACACCCGTGCCGACGGCCGGGAGTTCCTGGCCCTCGCCGAACGGCACCGGATCCGCGCGACCACGCACACCTACCCGCTGTCCGAGGCTCCACGGGCGCTGCGGGACCTGAAGGCCGGGCGCTTCGACGGAGCCGCGGTGCTGGTGGACGACCTGCCCTGAGTCCAACCCCCGCCCGGCCAGGGCATGAGAGCGGGCCACCGGCGCGTGATCGGCGGACGCAACCTTTTCCGCCCCGACCACCAGGTTTGCGCAACCACAGCCCGCAGCCGCCCCCTTCACGCCGTACCCGTAGATCACCACGACTGTTTGGCTGGTCCGTGCGCATCACCACCTCGCACACCACCGACCCTTCGGGTCACCGTCGTTCAGCTCCCTGCTGGAGGGAATGTGTCCACACCGGACAGCGTCATCGGTTCCGCCGTCGACGAGCCCGAGCCGGATCCGACCACCGACGGGCAGCTCACCAGTCTGAGCACCCGGGCGGCACGCCAGCTCGCCACGACCACCAAGTCAGAGCCGCAGATGCAGGCCATCACCTCGCGGTGGCTGCTGAAGACACTGCCGTGGGTGGACGTCAAGGGTGGCACCTACCGGGTGAACCGGCGCCTGCAGCTGCGCACCGGGCGCGGCCGGGTGAGCTTCGAGCAGAACGGCGGGGACGACATCCGGGTCATCCCGGGGACCCTCACCGAACTGCCCATCCTGCGGGGCTACGACAACCCCGACGTGCTGGCCGAGCTCGCCGCCCGCTTCCAGCCCCGCGAAGTGCGCGCGGGCCAGCTGCTGTTCGAGGCCGGGCAACCGGTCACCGAGACCTACCTGGTGGTGCACGGGCGGTTCACCCGGTACGCGGCCGGCAAGTACGGCGACGAGGAGGTCGTCGGCGTGGTCACCGACGGCGACCAGATGGGCGACGAGGCGGTCGGCCAGACCGACCCGCTCTGGCTCACCTCGGTCCGCGCGGAGACCGCGGGGGTGGTGCTGGCGCTGCCCTGGGCGGTCGCCGAGGAGATCATGGACCGGGAGCCGTCGCTGGGCGCTCACCTCCAGGCGTTCGTCGACCGGCAGCGGCTGCCGATGAACCGCAAGGGCGAGGCCGAGGTACCGGTCCAGGCCGGCCACGTCGGCGAGGAGACCCTCCGCGGCGGCTTCGTGGACTACGACCTGGCGCCGCGCGAGTACGAACTGTCGCTGACCCAGACCGTGCTGCGGGTGCACTCCCGGGTCTCCGACCTCTACAACCACCCGATGGACCAGACCCAGCAGCAGCTGCGCCTCACGGTCGAGGAGATTCGCGAGCGCCAGGAGTGGGAGCTGGTCAACAACCGTGAGTTCGGGCTGCTGCACAACATCGACTACGGGCAGCGGATCAGCTCCTTCACCGGCCCGCCGACCCCGGACGACATGGACGAGCTGATCTCCATGCGCCGCAAGACCAAGGTGATCCTGGCGCATCCGAAGGCGATCGCCGCCTTCTTCCGGCAGTGCAACCGGCGCGGCCTGGTACCGCCCAGCGTGAACATCGACGGGCACGAGATCCCGGCCTGGCGCGGGGTCCCGATCTACCCGTGCAGCAAGATCCCGATCAGTGACGACCACACCAGCAGCATCATCGCGCTGCGCACCGGCGAGGCCGACCAGGGGGTCATCGGCCTCTACCAGACCGGTATCCCCGAGGAGTTCCAGCCCGGCCTGAACGTCCGCTTCATGGGCATCAACGAGCAGGCCGTCGTCAACTACCTGGTCACCGCCTACTACTCGATGGCCATCCTCGTCCCCGACGCGGCCGGGGTCCTGGAGAACGTCCAGCTCGGCCGCACCGCCGACTGACGGCCCGGAGCACAGCCATGAGCACAGCCACCACGTCCTACGTCCTGCCCGGCCCGCCGAACCTCGCGCAGAGCCTGCGCCCGGGCAGACGCACCGGGGCGGTCCCCGGACTCCACTACCGGCCCGCCGCGCCCGCCGACCCGGAGAAGGCCGCCGAGCTGGACCGGCGCCTGGAGGCCTGGGCCCGGGAGCTCGATCTGTTCCCCGAGGCCTGGAAGGGGGACTTCTCCGGTTTCCAGTTCGGCCGGGCCGTCGTACTCCAGCATCCGGGCGGTCTCGACCTGGACCGGCTCACCGCCGCCGGCAAGCTGCTGCTCGCCGAGAACATCGTGGACTCCTGCTACTGCGAGGAGGACGAAGGGCGCGGCGGATCCAGGCGCGGGCTCGGCGGTCCGCTGATCATCGCCCAGTCGGCGCTCGACCCCTACCACGGCATCCCGGAGCTGGAGGAGGAGTGGCGCGCGGGCATCGCGGCCGACGGCCCGCTGCGTTCCTACCACTTCGCCCTCACGGACTTCGCCGCCTTCGCCACCCCGAGCCAGACCGACCGGTTCGTCCACGACATCGCCCGGCTGCACCTCGGGTACCTCGGTGAGGCCGCGTGGATGGAGACCGGGTACATGCCGCGGGTCTGGGAGTACCTGGTGATGCGGCAGTTCAACAACTTCCGCCCCTGTCTGTCGATCGTCGACGCGGTGGACGGCTACGAACTGCCCGAGCAGCTCTACGC
>NZ_JBEYFC010000606.1:0-4706 GCF_040634175.1 Streptomyces sp. NPDC007162 | reverse complement strand
TTTCCTTCATGGGAACGACTCGTACGTCGACGAGTTCGATCGTGACGGCCGGACGACCCTCGGAATCGAGCACTGAGAACCGCTGTAGAGCAGCATCCGGTCGGCGGGGCGGGCCCGGGAGGCGTCCGGGAAGGCCCCGAGGTAGGGGGCGAGGAGCGCCTGGTACTCCGGTTCGTCGGTGACGAGGACGCGCACACCGGGGAGGTCGAGCCCGGCGAGCAGCGGCAGTCGGGCCCGTTCGGTGACCAGTACCGGGCACTCGGTGTGCAGGATGTCCCGGGCGAGTTCCGCGCCGCGCCGGGTCGGATTGATCCCGGCGACAGCGGCCCCGGCCAGCGCGGCGGCCCCCAGCCAGAGCGGGAACTCCGGAGTGTTGTCGAGAAGGACACCGACATGGGGCACGCCCCCCGGCGGCAGCAGATCGTCCAGCAGAGCCGCCCGAGCGGCAGCCCCGCCGGCCACCTCGTGGTGACTGTAGACCCGCTCCCCACACCACAGCCCCGGCCTGTGGTCACCCCATCGCGCGGCCACCGCTTCAGCGATCGTGCGTATCTCGGAGTCCATGAGGAGGCAGCGTAACTGACACTCCGTCAGATGTAGAGCGCCCCGCACGTCACGGCGCCAGGTCGCCCCACGCCGAAAAGATGAAGTGCGCCGCCCCCATGAACGTCAGCGCGAGCCCGATGAAGACCACGAGGAAGGCCAGCGAGCACCCCGTCCCCACCGCCAGCCTCCCCTGCGCCGGCGGCCGCGCGGTGGCCCCCTCCGGCCGCTCCGGCAGGTAGTACACCGTCACGAAGTCCCCCTCGACCACGGTCCGCGGCCCGTTCCGCTCGTCGATGCGGACGACCCGCCCCTCGGCCGTGGTGAACTCGTACACGTGGTGCAGCGTGGTCGTCACGGCCGTGTCCCCCGCGCCGCCGCTGGTCGTCGTGTACGCCCGCAGACAGCGCGCCTCGGCCGTACGCCCGTGACGCCACGCCCGGCTGATCTCGCTCGACCGCCGCAGCGTCCTGACCACCCCGAAGACCCCGAGCACGACGAGGACGCCGGGAATGATGTAGAAGAACGCTTCCATGAAGCCCATGAGAGTCCCCCGGTCCGAACACCGGTCCGACTGACCGGCACGGCGGGAACGTACCTCTCCGGCCTGCGGCGGGTCCTCAAGCGAAGCTCAGATCATCGCCGTGTTACGCACCCGTCGAACGACCCGGGTCAGAACGTGACGTCCGAGCAGGCGTAGAACGCGTTGCCCGTGTCGGCGATCGTCCAGACCGCCAGGATCACGTGGTGACCGCTCAGCCCCGTGGGCAGCGTGCCGCTGTGGCTGAGGGTGGCCGGCGGACGTTGACCGTTGTAGGGGACGGTGAGGAACGGGGTGGTGTTGAGGTCCGAACGGGCGAGGGCGTGGTCCTGGTTCCAGCCCTGTCTGGTGACGTAGTACTTGAAGTCGGTCGTGGCGTGCATCGCCGTGAACTGCCAGCGGAACGTGTACGACTGCCCGCCCGTCACCCTGGTCGTGGGCCAGGCCCCGCCCGCCGGGGTCCTGGGCGAGCTGAGCTGGGCGAACCGGCTGAGCCCGCCGTTGCAGAGCTGACCGTCGGCGGGACCGGCCGCCGGGAACCCCTTGGGGCCCTCGACGCTCTGCGGCTCGTACTGGATGTCGCCGCAGCCGGTCACCGTGCCGTCGGCGCAGAGCTTCTGCCTGCTGACGGGGAGGTCGGTGTAGCCGTGTCCGCTGGCACCGCCGGTGGAGAGCGCGAAGGCTCCGGCGGTCGCCGCACCGAGCACGACGGCCGACACCTTGGTCCGTTTACGCATGCTGCCGCTCCTCGTGAACGTGGGGGAAGTCCGGTGAGCCGTGCAGGTCTAGACCAAGTCCCAGATTATTGCCGCCTGTTGACCGTGTCCATATCAAAGACAGGTCCCGGACACGTCCGCACCCGTCACGGCGCGGACCCGGTGCGCCCCGAGCAGAACGCCACCGTCAGGTCCCGCACCAGCACCTTGCGCTCGTAGTCGTCGAGTTCGACCAGGCCGCGCATGGTCAGCCGGGTCACCGTGTCCTCCACGGAATCCACGACGGAGGTGAGCACGGTCGCCCGCTGCTGGGCGTCGAGCGCGGCGATCCGGCGCCGGTGCATGGCCTCGGCCACCTCCGGGGCGTACGCCACCCGGACCGGCTGCACGGAGAACACCTCCAGACCGATCCCGGCCGCGTCCGCCGCCACCCGCCGGGTGAGCGCGTCCGTGGCGGCCTCCACCGAACCGCGCACCCCGCCCGGCACCTCCACCGGCACCCGGGCCAGCGCCGCCTCCACGCACTCGCGCAGATACGTCTCGTGGTCCTCGACGCCGAGCACGGCCCGCGCGGTGTCCCGCACCCGCCACACCACGAGCACGGCGACCCGCAGCGCCACCCCGTTGCCGTCCGCCGCCGGCATCTCCTCGCTGCGCCAGTGCCGCAGCCGGACGTCGACGCGGCGCCGCAGGTGCAGCGGGTTGATCCAGAGCAGACCGGTGCGCCGTACCGTCCCCCGGTAGCGGCCGAACAGACCGAGCACCCGGGCCTGTCCGGTCACCCCGCGCGCGAGCCCTCCGAACCCGCACACGCCGAGCGCGCCCGCCCCGGCGTACGCGGCCCACTGCGCCGGACCGAGGCCCGCGCCCGCGGACGCCGGAAGCCGCAGGGCGTGCACCGCGAGCGACGGCAGCGCCCCGGCCCACCAGGAGGTGGCGAGGGCCCCGGCCACCCCGCCGAGCCCGGCGAGCACCCCGACCGCGCCGGGCAGCACCCGGGCCGGGCTCTCCACCAGGTCGGGGTCGACGGCCGCGGCCGGCCGGGGTCTGCCGAGGGCCGGGCGGCGCAGCCGGGGCTGTTCGCCGGTGCCCTGCCGGCGGGCGACGACCGCGGGCCGCAGCGGCACCGGGACGGGGGCGGGGTCGTCCCGGAACAGCAGGTGGACGGGGATCTCGGTGGTGGCCTCGTTCTGGATCAGCCGGGGGACCGGGCGGGTGGGCGGCCCGCTGTCGAGGGGGTCGCCCGATTCGGGGGTGTGCTCGGTGGTCGTACTCATGCCTGCCTCCAGCCTCCGCGCCAGATGCGTCAGGTGATGGGTTCGTGCGTGCTCGTGGGGGCCGTCACAGGAACAGCCGGCGCCAGGTCTCCGGGCCCGGGTAGCCGTCGGCCGCGCCGCCGCGCCAGCCCTGGGCCCGCTGGAACGCCTCGACGGCCCTGCGGTCCGCGTCGCCCCAGCGCGGCCCGGGACCGTCGGTGTAGAAGCGGCCGTACCCCTTCTCGACCAGCCGTCTGCCGAGCCGGGTGACGTGGTCGTTGTCGGCGCCCGGGCGGAAGTAGTTCTTGCCGGGGTAGCCCGGCACCCCGTGCGAGGCGGGGTCGGCCGGGGTCCCGGCGGGCCCGATGTCCTTGCCCCGGCCGGTGGTGAGCAGTTCCCAGGTGCGCGGCCCCGGCAGTCCGTCGGCGGCGGCGCCGGTCCAGCCCTGGGCCTGCTGGAAGGCCCGGGTGGCGCGCTGGTCCGCGGGCCCCCAGACCGGCCCGGGGCCCGTGCCGTAGAGGCTGCCGGCGCCCCGGGCGACCAGCATCCGGCCGAGCAGGGTGACGTACTTGTTGTCGGCGCCGGGGCCGAAGTAGGCGGCGCCCGGGAACGGCCCGGCCGCCTTCCCGGCCTGCGCGCCCGCCGCGCCCGGGTCCGCGACCAGGCCCTTGTACCGGTAGGGGACGTACTTGGCGGAGTTGCTCCAGTAGGCATACGGGGTCGACTGCCGGCGGGCGTGCGGGGGCGCCTGCTCGTAGGCCGTGTAGTAGGTGTGGGTGTGGTCCGTCCAGCCGCCGAAGAGCACGACGTGGGAGCTCTTCTCGGGGTCGGCCGGGTTGTGGAAGAGCAGCATGTCGCCGGGCTGGAGCTCCGCCTTGGTGATCTTCGTGCCGAACTGGCCCAGGCTGCCGGTCCACTCGTTTCCGGTCAGCCCCCAGGCCATGGAGACGTAGCCGGAGCAGTCCTGCCGGTATCCGTCCGTCCAGTAGAGGCTCATGCTGTACGGCACCTTGGCGGTGACCCAGCTCTTGGCGCGGTTGATGATCTCCGTACGGGTGAGGGGCGGAGCGGTGACCGGGCCTTCGACCGGCGCCCCGGCCGGGCCGTGCAGGGGGGACTTGACGCCCTGCGGGGTCGCGGGGTCGGGGTCCACGGGGACGGCGGACCGGTGGGGGGCGGGCGGGACGCCGTGGGCGGCGGCCGTCGGGGCGCCCGCGGCGAGGGCGGCGGACGCGGCGGCGGCCACGACCAGCACGCCCCGGGCGGCCGGGTGCCCGCCGAAGCGGCCGGGCAGCGGGGCGGGGGCCACCCGCCGCCAGTGGACGCAGCCGGGGCATTCGCAGTCGTTCGCGGGGTCGAATTCCTCGAATACCGGGGCCGGCATGCGATTCCCCTCACACTTCGGGTGGATATGTCCGGGACTGTGCACATTGATCAGTTTCCCAACTGTCGTCCCGGTGCGCATGCTGACGGTCCGAATGATGTACGGCGGGGGGCGGACGGAAGGCGCCCCGGTGGCCGGTGGTCGGAGCACACCCGCCGGTCGGGTAGAGTTCTCGATGTCAGCGAGCGCCGCTAGCTCAGTTGGTTAGAGCAGCTGACTCTTAATCAGCGGGTCCGGGGTTCGATCACCGCGACGGCCGCGGACGC
>NZ_JBEYFC010000605.1:0-4716 GCF_040634175.1 Streptomyces sp. NPDC007162 | reverse complement strand
GCGGCGTCTTCGACGAGGACAAGGGCTGCGCCGTCCGCGGCACCTTCGTCATCGACAAGGAGGGCGTCGTGCGCTGGACCGTGGTCAACGGACTCCCGGACGCCCGCGACCTGAACGACTACGTGACGGCGCTCGACACCCTGTAGGCCGGTACGGCCGTCGTGGGCCCGCACGGCCGTCTCACCGGGTCCCTTAGGGGGCGACACGGCCGACACCCGGGAATTCTTCGGGGTCCAGGGCCTGCGGGCGGTGGGAACCCGTCACTAGGATCGAATCGTTGATCCGGTATCCGACGCACGACGGGGGCACCCCGCCCCTGGACACCACATGGGAGGACTCGTGGGAGTCAGCCTCAGCAAGGGCGGCAACGTATCGCTGACGAAGGAGGCCCCCGGTCTGACCGCGGTCCTCGTCGGTCTCGGCTGGGACGTGAGGACCACCACCGGCACCGACTTCGACCTGGACGCCAGCGCACTGCTGCTGAACACGGCCGGCAAGGTCGCCAGCGACCAGAACTTCGTCTTCTTCAACAACCTCAAGAGCCCCGACGGCTCGGTGGAGCACACCGGCGACAACCTCACCGGCGAGGGCGAGGGCGACGACGAGGTGATCAAGGTCAACCTGGCCGCGGTCCCCGCCGACGTCGACAAGATCGTCTTCCCGGTGTCGATCTACGACGCCGACAACCGCCAGCAGTCCTTCGGGCAGGTCCGCAACGCGTTCATCCGCGTGGTCAACCAGGCGGGCGGCTCCGAGATCGCCCGCTACGACCTCTCGGAGGACGCCTCGACCGAGACCGCGATGGTCTTCGGCGAGCTGTACCGCAACGGCGCGGAGTGGAAGTTCCGTGCCATCGGCCAGGGCTACGCCTCGGGTCTGCGCGGCATCGCCCAGGACTTCGGCGTCAACGTCTGAGGCAGCAGAACGCCCCGGGGCGTTCGAAAGTCCGCTCTGTCCGGCGCCGCACCGTTTACGGTCGGCGCCGGACGTGCAGGACAACCGGAGAACCACCGCTAGGGGAGGACCAGCAATCATGGGCGTCACGCTCGCCAAGGGAGGCAATGTCTCCCTCTCCAAGGCCGCACCGAACCTCACCAACGTCCTGATCGGACTCGGCTGGGACGCCCGCTCCACCACCGGTGCCCCCTTCGACCTGGACGCCAGCGCGTTGCTGTGCCAGGGCGGACGGGTGCTCGGCGACGAGTGGTTCGTCTTCTACAACCAGCTCAAGAGCCCCGACGGCTCGGTGGAGCACACCGGTGACAACCTCACCGGTGAGGGCGAGGGCGACGACGAATCGATTCTGGTCGACCTTCCGAAGGTGCCGGCCACCTGCGACAAGATCGTCTTCCCGGTCTCCATCCACATGGCCGACGAGCGCGGCCAGACCTTCGGCCAGGTCTCCAACGCGTTCATCAGGGTGGTCAACCAGGCCGACGGTCAGGAACTCGCCCGCTACGACCTCAGCGAGGACGCCTCCACCGAGACCGCCATGATCTTCGGCGAGCTCTACCGCTACCAGGGCGAGTGGAAGTTCCGAGCCGTGGGTCAGGGGTACGCGTCGGGGCTGCGGGGCATCGCGCTCGACTTCGGTGTGAACGTCTCGTAGCCGCTTCGCAGTCCGGATGTGGGGCCCGCCAGACCCGTTGGACACCGGCGCCCTCTAGACTTCGGTCAACAGTGAGTAAAGCCGAGTACACGATGATTGGGTAGCCAGTGCTTCTGAAAACCTTCGGCTGGTCGTTCGCGATCACCGCGCTCGGCCTGGTCGCCGCGGTCTTCTACGGGGGCTGGGAGGCCTTCGGCATCGTGGCGATCCTCGCCGTCCTCGAGATCTCCCTGTCGTTCGACAACGCGGTCGTCAACGCCGGCATCCTGAAGAAGATGAACGCCTTCTGGCAGAAGATCTTCCTCACCGTCGGCGTCCTCATCGCGGTCTTCGGCATGCGGCTGGTGTTCCCCGTCGTCATCGTCGCGGTCACCGCCAAGATGGGCCCCATCGAGGCCGTCGACCTCGCGCTCAACAACAAGGACCGCTACCAGGAACTGGTCACCGACGCCCACCCGGCGATCGCGGCCTTCGGCGGCATGTTCCTGCTGATGATCTTCCTCGACTTCATCTTCGAGGACCGGGACATCCAGTGGCTGCGCTGGATCGAGCGTCCGCTGGCCAAGCTCGGCAAGGTCGACATGCTGTCGGTCTGCATCGCCCTGATCGTCCTGCTGATCACCTCCTTCACCTTCGCCACCCACGCCCACCAGCACGGCGGCGGGCACGTCGACAAGGCGCAGACGGTCCTGATCGCCGGTATCGCCGGTCTCATCACCTACCTGGTCGTCGGCGGTCTCTCCGGCTTCTTCGAGGACCGCCTGGAGGCCGAGGAGGAGCGCGAGCACGAGGAGGAGGAAGCGGCCGAGCGCACCGGCAAGAAGAAGTCGGCGGTGCTGCTGGCCGGCCAGGCCGCGTTCTTCATGTTCCTCTACCTGGAGGTCCTGGACGCGTCCTTCTCCTTCGACGGGGTGATCGGCGCGTTCGCCATCACCAACGACATCGTGCTGATGGCCCTGGGTCTCGGTATCGGCGCGATGTACGTCCGGTCGCTGACCGTGTACCTGGTCCGGCAGGGCACCCTGGACGACTACGTTTACCTGGAGCACGGCGCGCACTACGCGATCGGCGCGCTGGCGGTCATCCTGATGGTCACCATCCAGTACCAGATCAACGAGGTCATCACCGGTCTGGTCGGCGTCGTCCTGATCGGCTGGTCGTTCTGGTCCTCGGTGCGGCGCAACCAGCGGCTCGCGGAGGCCGAGGGAAAAGCGGGGTCGGACGAGAGGGCTGAGGTCTCCGTCTGACCGACCGAAAACAGGGTGTGACACCCTTCTGGACGAGGAACGCTCTGTTCGGGGCGATCGACACGGTCGGTCGCCCCGAGGCGTCGGCAGGAGTCACTGGGGGCGGGAATGGGTTTCTTCGACGGACTGCTGGGCGGAAGGGCGGCCGAGTTCGACTCGGGCAGCGCGGCGTCCAACTCCATCGAGCTCACCAAGCGGCACCAGCAGGTGTCCCTCACCAAGCAGGGCGCGGCCACCGGCAACCTGCGCGTCAACCTCACCTGGCGGATGCGGACCTCCGACTTCGACGGGGAGCAGCGGGAGAGCCTGTTCCGGCACCCCTTCAAGGCGCTCAGGCCGCCCGAGGTGATGGGCCACGGCCAGAGCATGGTCAACGTCGACCTCGACCTCGGGGCGCTGTACGAGCTGTCCGACGGCAGCAAGGGCGTCGTACAGCCGCTGGGCGGCCTGCTCGGGGACGTGAACGCGCCGCCGTACGTCAAGCTCAGCGGCGACGACCGGTTCGGGTCGGCGTCCGGCGAGACGATGTACGTCAACCTCGACCACCGGGACGACATCAAGCGGCTGCTGGTGTTCGTCTACATCTACGACCAGACGCCGGCGTTCGACCGCACCCACGCGATCGTCACGCTGTACCCGAGCAACGGACCGCGGATCGAGATAGGCCTCGACGAACGGCATCCGCAGGCGCGGTCCTGTGCGGTGGTGATGATCGAGAACGTGAAGGGTGAGCTGGTCGTCCGCCGCGAGGTGAAGTTCGTGTACGGGTTTCAGGGGGAGCTGGACCGGCTCTACGGGTGGGGGCTGCAGTGGGGGCGGGGGTACAAGGCGAAGGCGGACAGGTAGCAGCCGGGCAGCCGTCCCTAGCGTCCGATGAACTGCGGGCCCTGGGGCGGCAGCCGGAAGTCCGTGTTCGGGACCGTCGGTACCGGGATCGGGGCCGGCGGGGGATAGCCGTAGCCCGACTGGGGCGGCTGCTGGGTGTACGGGGACTGCGGGTAGCCGTAGGTCGGCTGGGCGGGTGAGGCCGGCTGCGGGTAGCCGTAGGCCGGCTGGGCGGGGACCGTGGTCGGCTGCTCGGGGGGCAGCGGCTGGGACGCCGACGGTTCCTCCATCGGCTCCGACTCGTCCACCGAGATGCCGAAGTCCGTGGCCAGGCCCTTGAGGCCGTTGCTGTAGCCCTCGCCCAGCGCCCGGAACTTCCAGCCCTCGCCCCTGCGGTACAGCTCCCCGCAGATCAGGGCCGTCTCGGCGCCGGTCTCCGGCTTGATGTCGAAATGGGCCAGCGCCTCGGCGTCCGGGGCGGTCGCGTCGTACAGCAGGATGCGCAGGGCGGGTACGTGTTCGAACGGGACACCGTCCGCCGACGCGACCAGGAGGATTCGGCCGACACTGGACTCGACACCGGGCAGATCTGTCTGGATCGTGTCGGTGAGGCCCTCGGCCACCCGCTTCTTGCCGAGCCGCCAGACCTTCCCGGACGGATGCCGGGGCTGGTTGTAGAAGACGAAGTCCTCGTCGGAGCGCACCCGTCCGTCGGGGCCGAGGAGCAGCGCCGAGGCGTCGACGTCCGGTACTTCCTGTCCGGGCGTCCAGCGCAGTACGGCCCGGACCGTGGCGGCCTCCACCGGGACGTTCGACCCCTTCAGCATCGCGTGCGTCATGCGGTCATCCTGCCCTCTCGGTCCTGGTCACGACAACGCGGGGTGGCTCGCGAACGACACAGCCGGGTTACCTGGAATTCATGCCCGCCGGGAACCCCGGACATGGCTTTGTACGTACTATTACCGGCCAGCCTTTACCCGTTCCACAGGGCGGCCGCCCAGGCGAAGAAGCCGAGGACGACGACGAGCGGCAGAC
>NZ_JBEYFC010000604.1:0-4739 GCF_040634175.1 Streptomyces sp. NPDC007162 | reverse complement strand
CCCTGACGGACCCCGCGACACCGACCGCGCCCGGCGAATCCCGGGCGCGGCCGAATCCCGGGTGCTGACCGCGAAGTACCGCAACGCCACTCCCCCGGACTCGCGGGGCGCCTCCGAGCATCTGGCGCCGTTCGTCGCGCCGTACCTCGACGACACCGCGACGCGGATCGTGGACGCGGTGCAGACCGCGGCCGACGGACTCGCGGTGACGCCGCTCCAGGTGGCGCTGGCCTGGGTGCGGGATCGGCCGGGCGTGGCCGCGCCGATCGTCGGCGCGCGCAACGCGCAGCAGCTCACGGCGGCATTGTCGGTGGAGGCGCTTACGCTTCCTGACGAGATCTGCCGGGCGCTCGACGACGTGTCGGCGCCCGTGCACCGCTATCCCGATCACGACTGGAGCACGCTGTGAGCACGGAGCCGGGGCTGGGCGCCAAGCCCGAGGCCGACGACGAGGGGACGACGGCCGGTGGGACGACGGGGGACGGCGCGGGAGGCGGTGACATGCCGACGGGGGCCGGCGCGGGGCACGGCGGCGGTTCGGCGACCGAAGGGTCTGCCGCTGACGACGGGGCGGTCGGTGACGGCGGGGCCGGTGGGGGTGGTGAGGGCTCGGGGCAGGTTTCCGAGGCCGCGGCCGAGCTCGCCGCCCAGCGGGTCGAGCGGGAGCGGATCGAGCGGCGCAAGGCCGAGAGGAAGGGCTCGATCGAGAGCGGGGGCGGCCTCAGCGGTACGGCGGCCGACCTGCTCGCGGCGGTCCGGGCGGTGGAGAGCGGGGAGAAGCGGGCGGCAACCGTCCTCGCCGGTCCGGGGCCCGCCGGGCGCCCGGCACCCGTGGCTGAAGCCGCCCGCCGGCCGGAGCCGGTCCCTGCCCCCGCCCCGCCCGCGAGGACCGCCGGACCGGCCGGCCCCACCGCGGAGACGATCGCGGCGGTACGACGGGTCCTGGCTGACGGCGGTGCGCCGGAGTCGCTGGCACCCGCGGTCGCGGCCGCCCTCGGCGAGGGCGCGGACGCGCTGCTGCGGGACGACCCCTGGCAGCTGCTCCGGGTCGGCGGTGTACGGCCGGACCAGGCCGACGGCTTCGCGCGGGCGCTGCTCGGCGCGGAGTGCGGCCCGGACGACGAGCGGCGCGGCCGGGCGTTGACCGGGTGGCTCCTCGAACAGGCGGCCCTGGCCGGGCACACCGCGCTGGAGATGCCGACGCTGACGGCGGCGCTGACCCAGCGGGCGGTGCCCGACCCGGAGGCCGCCGTGCAGAGCACGCTCGCCGAGGGCGAGGCGCTGGTCTTCCAGGACGCCCTCGATCCGGGCGCCCCGGAACCCGAGGACGACGAGGAGGAGCGGCCGGTCCGGGTCCTGGTCGGCCTGGAGCGGTACGCGCTGGCCGAGGAGAGCCTCGCCGACGGACTGGCCCGGCTGGTCAACTCCCCGGCCGACGACGCCCCGGAGCCCTGGGAGGCGGCCGCGACGGCGGCGTCCGGCGGCGCGGCGGAGCTGGCGAGGGCGGTCGCCGGACACGGGCTGGTGCTGCACACGGGCGGCGAGGCCGCCCGGTCCGAACCCGCGGCACTGCTGGCCGCTGCCCGCGCGGCGGGGCTGCGTGCCTTCGCCGCCGCCCACACCCCCGACGGGCGCCGGCGGCTGGCGGCGGCGCCGGGGGACGGGGCGGAGGCGGTCGGCACGGTCGCCGGTCTGCTCTCCGGTACGGAGGGGCCCGGCCGGGACGCGGAGGGCGCCCTGGACCTCGATCTGCTGATCGTGCTGGACGGGCCGCAACTGGACGTGGAGAGCGCGGCGATGATCGTGGAGACGCTGCCCGACGGGGCCCGGCTGGTGCTCAGCGGTGATCCGGCGGTGCTGTGGTCGGCGGGCCCGGGCCGGGTCTTCGCCGACCTGCTGGCGGCCCGCGTCTGCCCGGTGATCGCCTCCCGCACGCCCGATCCCGGCCCGCTCGGCGAACTGGCCTCCGGGATCGGCGTGGGCGAGCTCCTCCAGGTCGAGGCGCCCGGCAAGGAGGTCGTGATCGTGCCGGTGCGGGACGCGGGCGAGGCGGTGCACCGGACGGTGCAGCTGGTCGCCGACTCCGTGCCGCGCGCCATCGGCGTCCCCGCCGGGCAGACGGTGGTGATCACCCCGGGCCATGGTGGTGCGGCGGGCACCCGTGCCCTGAACACCGCCCTCAAGGAACGGCTCAATCCGGGCCCCGGCCGGTTCGGCGGCTTCGACCCCGGTGACCGGGTCGTCTACTCCCCCGCACCGGGCCGTACGGAGCCGGGGCAGGTGGTGAAGGCCGACGCCGACGGGCTGCACCTGTCGTGCGCGGACGCGCAGGTCGTCGTGGAGAAGGATCGGGTGGAGCAGTCCGTGCGCCACGGCTGGGCGCTGACCGCCCACCAGGCGGCGGGCGGCCGGTGGCCGGCAGCGGTCGTGGTGCTGCCCGGCGACGCGGCCCAGTCCCTCAGCCGCCCGTGGGTGTACACGGCGTTCAGCCGGGCGGATCGCCATCTGTCGGTGGTGCACGGCGTGGAGCAGGCCCTGCCGAAGGCGGTGGCCGAGATCCTGCCGAAGCCCAGGACGACCCGCCTTCCGCTGCTGCTCAGGGCCCAGGTGCCGACAGCCGGCTGAGACGGTGTTGGCAGCGCCGCCGACCAGTGGTGCCGAACCGCCCCGGAAGGCCGGAGGGCACCACCGGTCCGGGCAGGTCAGCGCTCGGCGTCCAGCGGCTCCAGGTCCTCGTCGAGGTCGAGGTCGTCCTCCAGTTCCCCGGCCTCCTCGGCGTCTTCCGGGTCCTCGTCGTCGAACACCGCGCTGACGTCGAAGCGGCACACCACCAGCTGTGGATCGACACCCTCGAACGGCGCGTCCAGCCACTCGCCGGGCTCGGCCGGGTCCTCCGCCGCGGTCACCCACAGCGTGGAGTCGCCCTCCTCCAGGCCGAACTCCTTGTGCCGGGAGGCGATCTCATCCGGTTCGAACTCGCCGAACAGGACCCCGAGCGCCCTGTGGACGGTGCCGGCGGCCTCCTCGCCGACGGCGGGGCCCTCGTCGTACTCCACGGCCTGGACCCGCTGGGCCTGTGCCAGCAGCCGCTGTGGTTCCGCCACGGCGTAGTCGCGGCGGATCAGCACGCTGATCGCGTTGGGTTCCTCGGGACCCGCGTACGGTGGCAGCGAGTCCTCGGTCCCGGGGATCTCGAAAGGGGTGACTTCGTCGTAGCGGTCGTACAGGAGCTCGTCGTAGACCTCGGCGGCCGCGGCCAGCTGGTTGAACGCCTCGTAGACAGCCGGGTCGTCCTCCCCCGACCTGCGTTCGACCGCGGCCAGATGGCGGTCGAGCGCGGTCTTGACCGCCTCGGCGGCGGCGCGTACCTCGGCAGCGGTGGGCTGCGCAGCATCAGACATAGTGCAGACGCTATCCGTACCGGGCACCAGCCCGCACAATAGATGCGATGCCGGAATACGAATTTGTCGACGTGTACGTACCTCGCGGGGTGTCCCGCAAGGAGGCCACACGTCTGCTGACGGACCATGCCGAGTACGGACACTGGGAGTTGGACCGACTGAGCCTCATGCGTGACGGCAGCCGCAGGGTGCGGTTGCGCCGGCGGATCATCCGCCAGGTGCGTGCCACATGGTGAGACCGGCCCCCTGACGGAGGGGGCCCCGCGTCGGCGGGGCCCCCTCCGTGCCTGCCACGCACCGCGGGTGGTGCGTCACCGTCCGTGCGCTACGCCGTGGCGCGCGCCTTGCGGTAGAGCACCGCGCCCGCGAGCAGTGCGCCGGCGCCCGCGGGAAGCGCGAGGCCCACCGGGAGGTCACTGCCCGTGTGCGCGAGCTGCGCGGCGCCGCTGTCCGGCTGGGTCACCGAGCTGCTGCCCACCGGGCTGACGACGGAGGAGCCGTGACCACCGGCCGGGACGGTCCCGCCCCCCGGGTGACCGGGGGTGCCGGGGGTGCCGGGGTGGCCCGGGGTGCCGGGGTGGCCCGGGGTGCCGGGGGTTCCAGGAGTGCCCGGCTGGCCCGGACTGCCCGGGTTCCCCGGAGTGCCCGGGTGCCCTGGAGTACCCGGGTTTCCGGGGTTGCCCCCGTGTCCACCGTGCCCGCCGTGCCCGCCGTGGCCCCCGTGCCCACCGGAGCCCCCGTGCCCACCGGAGCCCCCGTGCCCACCGGAGCCCCCGTGCCCACCGGAGCCCCCGTGCCCACCGGAGCCCCCGTGGCCCCCGTGCCCACCGTGGCCCCCGTGGCCCCCGTGGCCTCCGTGCCCACCGTGGCCCCCGTAGCCACCCGAGCCGCCGTAACCCCCGTCGTTGTTGCAGTCGTTGCCCACGGCCGGGTTGAGAAGGCCGATCACGTTGACGCTGTTGCCGCACACGTTGACCGGTACGTCGATCGGCGCCTGCACCGTGTTCCCCGACCCGACCCCCGGCGAGCCGCCGGTGTGGCCACCGGCGTGCGAACCGCCGTGGTCGCCTCCGTGCCCGCCCGAGTCACCGTAACCGCCCGAGCCGTAGCCCCCGGTCGCGCCGCCCCCGCCGCCGTGGTTGGCGCACTTGTTGCCCACCGCCGGGTTGAGGAGGCCGACCACGTCGACGGTGTTGCCGCAGACGTTCACCGGCACGTGCACCGGCGCCTGCACCGTGTTGCCGGACACCGATGCAGACGGTGCCGACGCCGTCCCAGACGCCGTCGCCGGTGAGCAGGGCGAGGCCGACGCCGCCGAGGGCGAGGACCAGGCCGATG
>NZ_JBEYFC010000603.1:0-4761 GCF_040634175.1 Streptomyces sp. NPDC007162 | reverse complement strand
GTTCCGCCTGGTGGTCGGCTCGCACCTGTCGTACACCATCGCCCCCGCCGTGGAGTTCGCCCGCGGCCTGCCCCCGCAGGTCGGCATCGCCGTGAACCCCGGGGGAGTGGTGGGCCTTCCGCTGCCGCCGGAGGGGGTCGCCGAGCTGTGCCGGGCCGGCCGCACCCAACTGGACGGACCCGCCTCGGGCGGCCGGGTCCGCCTCTTCGAGCCGGACTGGCAGGACGACCCGATGGACTTCCTGGCGGCGGCCTCGGCGGAGTTCGCGGCGATCGGCGTGGTCGCCACGGCCCGCCGCTGCCTGGCGGCGATCGAGACGGCCGACCCGGTGATGTTCGTGGGCGTCGAACTCTCCCAGTGGGAGGGCGACCTGCGCGCCCTGCCCCTGGAGGCCCTCGGCAAGGCGCTGGGACGGGTCCCGGTGCCCTGGCCGGTCAACCTGGTCCTGCTGGACGTGGCGGACGACCCGGTCGCCCACTGGATGCGGGACCACGTGCGCCCCTTCTACCAGTACGGCCACTGAAGCCTCTCTACCAGTGCGGCCGGTGAAGCCTCCTTTCCCGCGCGGCCGGACCCGCACCCGCGCACGGACCATCGGCCCCCACCCCCTGGGCGCTTAAGCTGTCCCCAAACGCGGGGCAAGCTCCACACGCGGGGCGACGAACGAAGGGGCGGTAACACGTGAGCGCCAGCGGCACCGCGGCGACCGGACAGGTCGAGCACATGCTGCGCCAGGTAACCCCCGGGCGCTACGACGCCTACGAGGCACTCCTCCGCGCCCTCGCCACACCCGCCTCCGGCCAGATCTGGATGCTGCTCTGGCACGGCCAGTCCGGCTCCCCCGACGCCCAGTACGGGAACATGGAGGTGGAAGGGCACGGCTACGCCCCCTGCGTGACCTCCGCCCAGGAGCTGTCGGCCAGTGGCTGGAACCGCTCGTACGAGGTGGTCGACGGCGTCGACGTGGCCCGCACCCTCTACCCCGACCACTTCGGCCTCTGGCTCAACCCGCACGCCCCGGGCGGCGGGGTCGGCATCCCCTGGCTGGACCTGCGCCGCATCGCCACGGGCCTGGACCGGCAGCCGGCCGGTCCGCTGCGGCTGGCCGAACCGACCATCGAGATCCCGCAGTTCTACGCCCTGCTGTCGCAGAACGCCCACCGTACGCCCGCGGTCCGCTCGTTGCGCCGCGCCTGGGTGCAGCCGGCGCTCGGGGCACCGTACCTGGCGATCGGCCTCGACGTGTACGACACCTCGCCGCCGGCGGTGGACTCGGTGCGGGCGATGATGCAGCAGTCGATCGGCGCGGTGCCGGACGGCCTGCCGGTGTCCACCGTGGCCATGACCGACGAGTACGACCCGGTCGTGCTGTGGATGAGAGCGGCGGCCCGCCCGTTCTACGACCGCGAGGCCCACGCGGCCCTCCCCCCGGCCCCGGCGGCCGGCTACGGCTACCCACCCGCGCCCGGCGGTTACTGACAACGTCGCCGGGCGGTCGCGACGTGCCCGAGACGACGTGATCCAGATCATTCCCGCCCGGCGAATGTGGTGCTTTGGCCGCCCGTGCGACGACTTGCCGCCTTTGTCCTTGTCCGGCAGGCGTTACCCGACGTTCGGATAACGAAACGCCTTGCTCGTATCACGGTTGCGCATCCATTCGCCGCCAACTCTGGCAACGAGTCGCCAGAGCGTTGAAGACTCGCGCTTCATGGGGTGTTCAACCCTGCCCAGCAGAGAGCGATCATGCCGCTACCAGCGGCAAGTGCAAGCCGGCTACAGCCGGTTGAGAGGGGTCCCTGCCAGATGACGGCACCATTGCACGAGCCGACCGCGGAAGCGGCCCCGAGTGCGGCCGAAGAAGCGGCGCTTGCCACCGCCGGTGAGAAGGCCGTGCAGGGGCGTTCCCTGGGCCGGATCGCCTGGGAGCGCCTGAAGCGCGACAAACTCGCCCTCACGGGCGGCGTCGTCGTGCTCCTCCTCATCCTGGTCGCCGTCCTCGCCCCAGTGATCGCCAACCTGGTCGGGCAGGATCCGGACACCTTCCACGAGAGCCTGATCGACCCTCTGTTCGGCACGCCCAAGGGGTCGTTGGGCGGCATCAGCGGCGACCATCTGCTGGGCGTCGAGCCCGTGAACGGTCGCGACATCTTCGCGCGGATCCTCTACGGCGCCCAGATCTCGCTCCTCGTCGGCTTCCTGTCCGCTGTCGTCGCCGTCGTGCTCGGCACGGTTCTCGGCATCCTGGCCGGCTTCTTCGGCGGCTGGGTCGACTCGGTGATCAGCCGCGTCATGGACGGTCTGCTGGCCTTCCCGCAGCTGCTCTTCATCATCGCGCTGGTCTCCGTGATGCCGAACGAGATGCTGGGCCTGAGCGGATCCAGCGTGCGTGTGTTCGTGATGATCCTGGTCATCGGCTTCTTCGGCTGGCCGTACATCGGCCGTGTGGTGCGCGGCCAGACCCTCTCGATGCGTGAGCGCGAGTACGTCGAGGCCGCCCGATCGCTGGGCGCCGGGCGCTTCTACATCCTGTTCAAGGAACTGCTGCCCAACCTGGTCGCGCCGATCATCGTCTACACGACGATGATGATCCCCACCAACATCCTCACCGAGGCGGCACTCAGCTTCCTGGGCGTGGGCGTCAAGCCGCCCACGTCCTCCTGGGGGCAGATGCTCTCCACCGCGATCGACTACTACGACTCGGACCCCATGTACATGGTCGTGCCCGGCGTGGCGATCTTCATCACCGTTCTGGCCTTCAACCTCTTCGGCGACGGCGTGCGGGACGCGCTGGACCCGAAGGGCTCCCGCTGAACCGCCTTACCCAAGCCTCCCGTGCCATCTACACGGGGTCTCTCATCAAATCCGGAGGATCCGAGATCGTGACTACCCAACGCACCTCAGGGCGGCGTAAGCAGGCGCTGGCCGCTGCTGCCGCGGTCGCCGGCATGCTGGCCATGGCGGCGTGCGGCGGCGGCAGCGACAACAGCGGTTCGAAGAACGGCGCCGCCGGCTTCGACGCGGCGAACAACAAGGTCGCCCAGGCCTCACTGGTCAAGAAGGGCGGCACGCTCAAGTTCGTCAGCACCCAGGACGCCGACTTCTGGGACACCACTCGCGGCTACTACGGCTTCATGTGGGACTTCTCGCGCTACTACAGCCGTCAGCTGCTCACGTACAAGACCGAGCCGGGTGCCGCGGGAGCCGAGCTCACGCCGGACCTCGCCTCCGACATGGGCCAGGTCTCCTCCGACGGTAAGACGTACACCTTCCACCTGCGGGACGGCATCACGTGGGAGGACGGCAAGACCATCACCTCCCAGGACATCAAGTACGGCATCGAGCGCGTCTGGGCGCAGGACGTGCTGTCCGGCGGTCCGATCTACCTCCAGCAGATGCTCGACCCGAACAACACCTACAAGGGTCCGTACAAGGACACCTCCAAGGACCACCTCGGCCTGAAGGCGATCTCCACGCCCGACGCCAAGACGATCGTGTTCCACCTGCCGAAGCCGAACTCCGACTTCCGTCAGGTCCTGGCGATGGTCACGGCCTCTCCGGTCCGCCAGGACAAGGACACCAAGGCCAAGTACACGCTGCACCCGTTCTCGTCCGGCCCGTACAAGTTCCAGTCGTACAGCCCGGGCAAGGGGCTGGTCCTGGTCCGCAACACCAGCTGGAAGGCGTCCTCGGACCCGGTCCGCAAGGCGTACCCGGACAAGATCACGCTGGACATCTCGTCCAACCAGAGTGACGCGGACCAGCGTCTGATCAACGGCGACTACGACATCGACGCCAGCCAGACGGGACTCGGCCCGCAGGGCCGCACCACCGCTCTGAAGCAGCACAAGGCCAACCTGGACAACCCGGTCTCCGGCTTCATCCGCTACGCGGTCTTCCCGCAGAGCGTCAAGCCGTTCGACAACATCGAGTGCCGCAAGGCCGTCATCTACGCGGCCGACCACGTGTCGCTGCAGACCGCGCGCGGCGGCCCGATCGCCGGTGGTGACATCGGTACCAACATGCTGCCGCCGTCGATCGCCGGTGGCGAGGGCCAGAAGTACGACCCGTACGGCATCTCCGGCAAGAACAAGACCGGCAACGACGCCCTGGCCAAGCAGGCGCTGAAGGCCTGCGGTCAGCCGAACGGCTTCAAGACCACCATCGCCGTCCGCAACAACAAGCAGCAGGAGGTGGCCACGGCCACGTCCCTGCAGGCGGCGCTGAAGAAGGTCGGCATCACCGCCGACATCTACCAGTACGACGGTTCGCAGAGCTCCGGCATCATCGGCTCTCCCTCGAACGTCGCGAAGAAGAAGCTCGGCATCATCATCATGGGCTGGGGCCCGGACTTCCCGACCGTCCAGGGCTACGGCATCCCGCTGTGGAGCAGCAAGTACATCCTGCAGAGCGGTAACAACAACTTCGCCCTGATCAAGGACAAGACGATCGACGGGCTGTTCGACCAGTACACCACCACGCTGGACGACTCGAAGAAGACGCAGATCGCCACGGAGATCAACCACAAGGTCAGCGAGGGCGCGTACTACCTGCCCTTCACCTTCGAGCGGCTCCTGAACTGGCGCTCCTCGCGTATCGGCAACGTCTACACGACGAACGCGTACAGCGGCTACTACGACTTCGTCAACATCGGTCTGAAGTCCACGAAGTAATCCCGGCACACCCGCCGTACGGCACGAAAGGCAGGTGAAGGCCGGCGCGGCGGGACCGCGGGCCACCGGAAGACCTCCGGCGGTCCGCGGC
>NZ_JBEYFC010000602.1:0-4763 GCF_040634175.1 Streptomyces sp. NPDC007162 | reverse complement strand
GGCGCGGCGTGCGGTGGCGGAGGAACGCGGCCGGATAGCACGGGAGTTGCACGACGTCGTAGCACACCACATTGTAGTCCTCGACCTTGATCAGCGCGCTCACCGCGTCGACCACCCGGAAGTAGACGACCGCGTCCACGCGCACGGTGACGTTGTCGCGGGTGATGCCCTCCTGGGCGGGGACCGGCAGCGTCACGATCTGCAGGTTGACCTTGTGCAGCCGGTCCACGACCGGGATCACCAGGTTGAAGCCGGGCTCCCGTACCTCACCGGAGACACGCCCGAGCCGGAACAGCACACCCTGTTCGTACTGCTTGACGACCCGCGCGCCGGCGGCCAGGTACAGCGCGCCGACACACAGCGCGGTCACCACCGCGACCAGCAGCTCCTGAACCATCACGACCCCCAGGGAGAGAGGCCCGATATGTCTGTTGCTGCAACGATATGCCCGGTGGGTGGCTCGGGGCCATGGCCGCCGGGAACGGGTCCGGGCCGGAGGTGCCGAGGGGCGTCGGCACCTCCGGCCCGGGGGCGGCCACCGGTTCAGGCAGCCGTGACCTTGACGGGTTCGGCGGTGACGCGCACCGGTTCCGTGCCGGCGTCGCTGTGCCGCTCGGCCCAGCTCTCCAGCGCGGTCCGGCAGGCGTGGTCGAGGTGGTGCAGCCCCGACAGGTCCACCCTGATCGGGCGGTCCTGCGGCAGCGCCTCCAGGCTGTCCAGGATCTTGGGCAGGCGCAGGAAGGTCGCGTTGCCCGACAGATGGGCGTCGATGGGCCCGGCGCCCTTGTCGACCACCTCCAGCTTGAGGTGCGAGGCCTCCCAGGCGGTCTTCACGATCGACAGCGCCAGACCGATCAGTACGCCCTCGAACATGCTGACCGCGACGATCGACACCGCCGTGACCACCAGGATCAGCGCCTCGCCCCGGTGCTCGCGCCAGAGCGCGGCCAGCGAGCGCACGGGGATCAGTTTGGCACCCGAGTAGACCAGGATCCCGGCCAGCGCCGGGATCGGGATGTAGGCCAGGGCGCCGGGCAGCAGCGCCGCGAACAGCAGCAGCCAGAGGCCGTGCAGCACCCGGGACGCCTTGGTGCGGGCGCCCGCCTGGACGTTGGCCGCGCTGCGCACGATCACCGCGGTCATCGGCAGGGCGCCGAGCACCCCGCACAGGGCGTTGCCCGCGCCCTGGGCGACCAGTTCCCGGTCGTACTGGGTCCGCGGACCGTCGTGCAGCCGGTCCACGGCCGCCGCGCTGAACAGCGACTCGGCCGACGCGATCAGGGTGAACGCGACGATCGTGCCGAGCACCCCGAGGCCCGCCAGTTCGCCGAAGGCGCTCAGCGGCGGCGGCTGGACGGAGTCCAGCAGCCCCTGCACCTCGACGGTGGCGACCGGCAGGCCGAGGAGGAGCGCCGCCAGGGTGGCGAGTCCGACGGCGGCCAGCGGTCCGGGGACCGTACGCACCTTCGCCGGGGCGTGCTTCCACAGGACGAGGACCGCGACGGTGCCCGCGCCGAGGGCGAGCGAGGCCAGCGCCCCGCCGTCCCCGAGGGCGTCCAGGAACGCCCCGGGCAGCCCGGCTATTTTTCCGGGGCCCGAGTCGGGCGCCTTGGCGGCGAGCGCCGGATACAGCTGTCCGGCGATCAGAACCAGGCCGATCCCGGCCAGCATGCCCTCCACGACCGAGAGGGAGATGGCCCGGAAATAGCGCCCCAGCTTCAGGACACCCATGGTGATCTGGAGGACACCGGTGACGAGCACGATCACGCCGAGCACCGGCAGCCCGAACTCCTGCACCGCCTCGAAGACGAGCACGGTCAGACCGGCGGCCGGCCCCGACACCTGAAGGCTGCTGCCCCGCAGCATCCCGGTGACGAGACCGCCCACGATGCCGGTGACCAGGCCCAGTTCGGCCGGGACACCGGAGGCGACGGCCACGCCCACGCACAGCGGGAGCGCGACCAGGAAGACGACGAGGGAGGCGGCGAAATCCTGACGTATGTAAGGGAACTTGGTCATCGCGGCGCTCACAGGGCCTCGAAGGTGTCGGTCCCGGCGCGGTGTTCGCGCACGGCACCGGTGTGGACCTCGTAGTACCAGCCGCGCAGGGTCAGCGCGCCCTCCGCCAGCTTCCGGTCGATGAACGGGTACGACCGCAGCCGCAGGAGCTGGGCGAGCACGTGGTTCTGCACGCCCTCGGCGACGGCCGGGTCCTCGGCCGCCCCGCTCGGCCGCGGCTCGGCGCTGGCCAGCCAGTCCCGGACGGCGGGTACGGCGGTCAGGTCGTCGCCGCGCACCAGCGCGCCGACGGCGCCGCAGTGCGAGTGCCCGCAGACGACGATGTCGCGGACGCCGAGCACCTCCACGGCGTACTCGATGGTGGCCGCCTCGCTGGTGGGGTGCTCCGAGGCGTACGGCGGGACGATGTTGCCCGCGGTGCGCAGCTCGAAGAGCTCCCCCGGGCGGGCGCCGGTGATCAGGGCCGGGACGACCCGGGAGTCGGAGCAGGTGATGAAGAGCACCTGTGGGGACTGGCCTGCCGCGAGCGGGGCGAACTCCTCAGGGCGCTGTCCGAACGTACGGGCGTTGTCGATGAGGGGCTGCATGGTGTGTGGACTCCTCCTGGCGCGCCGAAACGGCGCGTCGGGCTTGCACGACGGTTGTGGGGGGGTGAGCCGAGACGGAACCCGTCTCTCAGCAGCGGAAGACCTGGAGCGTGGCCGGTGAGTGGGCTCTGGAGGCTCTGGACGTGCGTCGGTGCTCGGCCGAGGGGGCCGTCGAGGCACGTATGGCCTCGGTGTGCCGGGGGGTGGCCGGACGGTCGTCGGCACAGCCGGCGGTGGTGGTGCGGTGGCGGTCGGCGCTCTGCGGGGGACCGGGCGGCTCGCCGCACAGTCCGTGGTCACGGAGGGTGCCCGTGCCTTCGCGTACGGCTTTCACCGGAGGGGTGGATCCGGGCTGGGCCTTGGCCTCGGCGTGACTGAGCGCATGCGCGGCTGCGAAGGTTGCCGCGGGAGCGAAGAACTGGACGGCGAGCAGGGCGGCGGCCAGGAGCGCGATCACGGTCCGGGCCGTCGTACCTCGGAACACGGGCCCCCCTCGCGGCAGTTCACGCCTCTTGTGTGCACCAAGCACTGGTCAACGGTTGGTCAAGAAACACGGTAACCCGGCGGAGCCGTTTGCTGGGTTAACTCCGTGTTGCGAGCCGAAGACGGCGTGAAAAGCGCCGGTGGCGTGGCCTGATCAGGCTCTTGACACCAGTCCCTTGGCGTCCCGGGCGAGCGCGGTGAGCCGGGATATCGCGCGGAAGTACTTCTTGCGGTAGCCGCCGTTCAGCATCTCCTCGCTGAACAGCCTGTCGAAGGGCAGCCCGGAGGCCAGGACCGGCACCTCGCGGTCGTAGAGCCGGTCCGCGAGGACCACGAGCCGCAGTGCGGTCGACTGGTCCGGCACCGGCTGCACGTCCGTCAGGCAGACCGCCGTCAGGCCGTCGGTCAGCGCGCCGTACCGGCTGGGGTGCACCTTCGCCAAGTGGTCGAGGAGGTGCGGGAAGTCGTCGAGGGACGCGCCCGGCGTGGCGTACGCCGCCTTGGTCACCTGCTCGTCGGAGTACGGCGCCGGAGCCTCGGGCAGGCCGCGGTGGCGGTAGTCCTCGCCGTCGATGCGCAGCGTACGGAAGTGGGCGGACAGGCCCTGGATCTCGCGCAGGAAGTCCACGGCCGCGAACCGGCCCTCGCCGAGCTTGCCCGGCAGGGTGTTGGAGGTGGCCGCGAGCGCGACCCCGGCCTCGACGAGCCGTGCGAGCAGGCTCGACACCAGGACCGTGTCGCCCGGGTCGTCCAGCTCGAACTCGTCGATGCACAGCAGACGGTGCCCGGACAGGGTCGCCACGGTCTGCTGGAAGCCGAGGGCGCCCACCAGGTTGGTCAGCTCCACGAAGGTGCCGAACGCCTTCAGCCCGGGCTCCGCCGGGGTGGCGTGCCAGAGGGAGGCGAGCAGGTGGGTCTTGCCGACGCCGTACCCGCCGTCGAGGTAGACCCCGCGGGGCCCGGCGGGCGCCTTCGCCGCCCTGGCCTTCCCGAAGCCGAGGAAGCCGCGCTTGCCGCCGCCGGCCGCGTGCGCCCCGCCGAGACCGGCCGCGAAGCCTTCGAGGACCCGGACGGCCTCGGTCTGGCTCGGCTGGTTCGGGTCCGGGAGGTAGGTGGCGAAGCGGACCGAGTCGAAGCGGGGCGGCGGCACCATCTCGGCGACCAGCCGGTCCGCGGGGACATGCGGCGTGCGGGCGCACAGCGACAGCGGGGCCGCGTCGGCTATGGGGCTGACCTCGGAAGCGGCGGGAGAAGACGACACGGTCACCCATGCTAGTTGCCGTGCCACACTGCACCGCATGCGACGCCTGTTCCCTGTGACCGAAGAGACAGCAGCCCAGGCCTCCGGCGGTGCGGCCGGAAGGGAGCGCGAGGGGGAGTGGAGCCTCGCCGAGGTGGCGCTCGCCTACGCCTACCCCGAGTCCGCCGGGCGCCAGGCGTGGCTGCGGGCCAACATGGTGTCCACCCTCGACGGCGCGGGCCAGCACGACGGGCGGTCGCAGCCCATCTCCGGGGCGGCCGACATGCGGATCTTCGGCACCCTGCGAGGGCTCGCGGATGTCGTCGTGGTGGGTGCGGAAACGGTACGGCAGGAGGAGTACCGGCCGGCTCGCCCTGGGCGCGGTGTCCCTCGGATGCGGCATCTGGACCATGCACGTCAACACCATCCACCGG
>NZ_JBEYFC010000601.1:0-4784 GCF_040634175.1 Streptomyces sp. NPDC007162 | reverse complement strand
CATTAACCTCGCTGCTGTTTCAGGCGGACGTGTTCGGTGAGGGTTTCGATTCGTGTCACCCATCCCCGCATCTCGGGGGAACCTCAACCCGGCACTTACGACACCGGCATCAAGGTCACCGACAGCGACATCGACGCCCTGCCCATGCACCGACACCGTTTCCACGGCGACTGGAACTACACCCTCCAGCCCTCACCTCGCGACACCACCAGTGCAGCCACGAACCCACGGCCGGCCGGCACCGCGTCACCGCAGCCCTGCACCGGGTGCCTGCGCAGCCCGGAGCTGACCGGCATGCCCGAACCGGCGCTGGACGAACTCATCGGCCAACTGAGCCAGAAACTGGATGAGTTACGAGAAGTAGGACGGCTCCGGCAGCGAGGTGGCGAACGTATCCGGGCCCGGGGCGCTGGGGCCAAGGACAAGCTGACCACCGCCGACAGAGTCCTGGCCACCGTGCTCTACCTGCGCAAACTCGGCACCCGTGATCTCCTCGCCCAGCTCTTCGGAGTCAACACCAGCACCCTCACCAGGGCCGTTCACCAAGTCCAGCCACTCCTGGCCCAGCACGGCTTACACCATCCCACCCTCCACGGCCAGGTTCCGGACACCCGCTGACGTCACCGCGTTCCTCGACAACAGCAGCCCCACGAAGATCAAACCAGCATGTTGATTCTCTGCGAGCCCTAAGACGCCCGCCGGGCCGCGACCTCACACTGACCCAGCAAACCGTCAACCGTGCGCTGTCCGCGGCACGGGCACCGGTCGAGCGGGGTGTCGCACGACTGAAGTGCTGGCGCATCTTCCACAGATCCCGGTGCAGCCCGAATCGAATGGCGTCAATCGCCGCGGCCGAATCGCGCAGTTGGCCGCACGGCTGGACGAGCTTGGCTGGGCCGCCGAGGAGGAAATGGCCGCCCTCGCTGGCCTTGACGGCGAGGAGGGCGAGGAGTAAGGCGGGCAGCACGTGCGTACTGGCGCAGCTGAGAAGTTCCAGGTGGCGCTGATCAAGCATGCGGGCGACCTGGGCGTAAAGCGATCCGAGCTGGAGCAGGCGGTCAAGCACGCAGTGCGGCACGCCAAGGAGGACGCGGCCGAGTAGGCGAGTAGGGCTGTTCAGGACTTGACGGCGTCGTCGACGGTGGGGCGGATGTCGAGAACGCGGTCCGCTCCGGTCAGCTCCAGCACTCTCAGGAACGGTTGTGCCGGTCCGGCCACGCGCAGCTCGGTCGTGGTCAGGTTGAACTTCAGCAGCAGGTTCAGGACGGTTGAGTCCGCGAAGGTCATTCCCGTCGCGTCCACGACCACCCGGGGATATGTCCGGGCCGCCGCGTCCAGTGCTTTGGCCAGGGCGGGTGACGAGTCCGCGTCGAAGTCACCATGCACTGCGATAACCCAGACGCCGTCCTGCTCGCGCTGGGACAGGCGGGGGAGAGATGCCGCGTGCGAGAGAGCTGGGTCCGGCGGCTGCTGGCCGTTGCCGTTGGCAGAACTCACACCAGCCAGTATGCCGTGGAGATCTCGCAAACATAGTGGGGATCAAGTAAATCCTGGTGGTCAACCGACGCGTCGCGTGCATTGCGGCTGGTGGTCGTCAAGCGCTGGATTCGGGCGACAGGGCGTCACTCGTTCGGCCTATGCGGGCTCCGTCCCCATGTGCGGCGTCCCCCATTCGGGCGCACGGTGAAGGTGGCCAGCTTGCCACGTAGCTGTGATCGCCAGCTTCCCGGGGAGGCGCCGTGATCGTGATAGCTCTGCTCGGCCCGGTAGTGCCGCTTCTCATGCTGTTCGGACTGCCCGCGCTGGAAGACCACCTGTTCCCGCCGTCATCTAAACCAGAGCGGGGGAACGCGGAACGGGCCGAAGAAAACTGATGCTTCGGCCTGGGGCCTGTGGCTCACGCCCGGCCCGCCCAGGGTGGCCGCCCGTGGGGGGGGGTGCCTCTATGTCCTTCGTCAAGCGAGGTGCGGTCTGCGGGATTCGTAGAAGGTGCCGTCGCGGAGCATGGCGAACAGGACACTGATGCGGTGGCGGGCGAGGCGGAGGAGGGCCTGGGTGTGGGTTTTGCCTCGGGTTCGGCAGCGGTCGTAGTAGCTGCGGGAGGCGGGATCGTGAAGTGCTGCGAATGCGGAGAGGAACATCGCCCGTTTCAGTTGCCGGTTCCCGCCTCTGGGGGCGTGTTCGCGGTGGATCGATGTGCCGGACTGCTTCGTGGCCGGGGCGAGGCCGGCGTAGGAGGCAAGGTGGGCGGCGCTCGGGAAGGAGCTGCCGTCGCCGACGGTGGTCAGGAGGACTGCGGCGGTCCTGACACCGATGCCGGGCATCGACGTCAGGACCTGGGAAAGAGGGTGGGCCTCCAGCAGGTCCTCGATCCGGGCCTCCAGGGCCCGGCGTTGTTCATGGACGGCGGCCAGCGACTTCGCCAGCGAGGGCACGATCACGTCGAGGGTGCCGGGGACGGTGACGGTCTGCTCGTCGAGCGCGGTGAAGATGTCGTCGACGAGCCGTTCGGCCATGCGCGGGGCCCTCGGGCGGACGACCTCGACCAGCTTGCGGCGGCCCGCTTTGCGGAGTGCTTGAGGGGATCCGTGGCGCTCGAGGAGCCAGGTCACGGCCTGGTGGTCCAGGCGGGGACCCAGGACGCGTTCCAGGCTGGGGTGGAACTGGGTGAGCAGGCCGCGGATGCGGTTGGAGGTCCGGTTGGCCTCGCCGGCGAGGTCCTGGTCGAAGCCGACCAGCATGGTCAGCTCCGCGGTGACCTCGTCGGCGAGGTCAAGGGTGCGCAGGGTGTGGGGCACGGTGCGGGCGGCGTCCGCGATGACCGCGGCGTCCTTCGCGTCGGTTTTGGCCTCGCCGGGGTAGAGATCGGCGATCCGCCGCATCGCGAGTCCGGGCAGGTAGGCGACCTTGCAGCCGGCGTCCCGGGCGACGGTCAGCGGCAGTGCGCCGATGGAGGCGGACTGGTCCACGATCACCAGGACCGTGCCGAACTTGGCCGTGAGCTTGTCGAAGACGGCCCGCAGCTTGGGTTCGCTGTTCGGCAGAGCCTTGTCGAAGACGGTCTTCCCGGCTGGAGTCAGGCCGTGTCCGTGATGCGCCTGCTTGCCGACGTCCAGGCCCAGGAAAACGCCCACCCCGTCGATGCTGATCACCGTGCCCCCACATGTGTCGATGCGTGCCGGCCTCGGCGGTTGGGGCCGTTCGCGCGCATCCACGTTATGCAGACCTGCCGCCCGCGAGCTGCCCGGCATTGCGCCGGGCCGGACGGTGGCCGGACCTCTGATCAGCGTCTCCGACGGCACCCCTCGGGCCCGGTGACACCACCCCCCAGGTCATCCCATCGACAGGGGGCAACAGTCATGCCGGGCCCGGAGGCCAGCGGCCCTCTTGCAGGACCGCGAAGAAGATAACGGGGGGGGGACCTCCACCGATATCTGGCCACAGGGATCCGGAGGTCCGCTGGGAGCGGGCGGTGTCCAACGGTGGTTGGCCGCTTTTGGTCAGAGATGGTTGGCCACTGCGGACTCGGCTTCGACATGAAGAGGCCGGAGCACGGGTTGCTCCGGCCTCTTCGTCGCCTGTACGGCGCCGTCGGCGGCTACACCTCGGTGAGTTTGAAGGTGAACTGGTTGCGGCCGTCCCGCGAGTAGTCCAGGTTCTCGGGGACGTTCGAGGCGTCGGCGACGTCGATCGACTTGGTGCTGGAGTTCCAGACGAAGTAGATGGCGCCGACGGCGACGTAGACGCCAGAGTGCTCGTCTCGGACGTAGATGGCGGTGGTGACCGGCGGGCCGTCTTCGGGCATGACGCCGACGAGACCGTACTCCGGGTCGCCGGAATAGGCGATGGTGTCCCCGACGTCGTACGAAGCGATCTTCAGGCTGTACCGCCTGGCTGGGGCGCCGGTGAGGTCCTGGAGCCGTACCACGATGGGTAAGGTCGTGCTCTCGACGACCTTGAACCGGGTCAGTCCGCCGATGTCAGAGATGTCCGGCTGATCGAGATCCCATTCCCGGTACTTGCCGCTTTGGTTGTCATGCTGCCAGGCCAGGACCTTGGCCTTCCGGCCGACCCTGACGGACTTGAACCTGTCGTTGAGTCCGCCCGGATAGAGGTTCTCGTCGGCTCCGACCACGTATGTGTGGGCGTCGCCCGTGTAGTTGGTTCGGGTATAGAAGGTGACTTCTTGCTCGCTCATGTGCCCCTCTGTTGGATCGTGCGACCACGCTTCAGCAGATAGCTACCCTCTGCTTACACGTTGCCACTATGAGTACATGTCGCGAAGAGGCAATGCGCCGGACGAGCAATGCGCTGGTATGCGCCCTCGCCGCGTCCGTCCTGCGGCGTCCCGTGTCACCGAGCCGTGCACTGCCGCCTCGGTGCCATAAAATCGAACGCATGAGCGATGCGCTGCCATCGGATCCCGCGCGCTTGCGCGTAATGCTCGCGCACCTTGAGCAGCAGCTCGCAGAGAACCAGACGGTGCAGATCTATCTGCGGCTTCAGGCCGGCGCGGTTCGGGCGGCGCTCGCCGCAGCTGGGAGGCCGACGCCGGACAGACTACGGCAACAGCCCCAGCCCCAGCGGTCGGCACTTGAGGTCCCCGCCCTGCCGGTGGAGCAGCAGTTGAGCGAAGGAGATCCGCTCGGGGCCGCTGTCCACCGCGCGGGCTGCACCATGGCACAGCGCGGCACTCGCCTCATCACCGCCGACGACGCCCGTCAGCCTTGGGGGTGTGTCAATTTAACGGCTGATCTTGGTTGTTGATGGTCAGTTGTTGCTCG
>NZ_JBEYFC010000600.1:0-4797 GCF_040634175.1 Streptomyces sp. NPDC007162 | reverse complement strand
GGTAGACGCTGTTGTACGTCTGCTGGGCGAGCTCCATCGCGGCCTGCGAGTGCGGGCCGAAGATTCCGTCGACGGGGTCCGTGTAGTACCCGATGTGGCATGACGTGCGTGAGGAGCGTCATATTCGTGACCGACCGTCGCGCGTCATGCTCACGTAATGAAGGTGCTTTACAAGGGATTTACGGGAGCGGGAAACACCGGAATTCACGGAGGGTGACCGCGAACCGCCGTAACGGATCAAGCGGAACCAGGACGGCGGGAACCGTTCGCTTGTCCGGGTGCGTCCTGCTCGCTTACGTTCGCCACGCATCCGGACGGAACGCCGAATCCTGCCGCCGCCCGGAGTCCCCACACACTCACCCGTGCCCGGCAGGAGCGGGGGACCCACCAGGCAAGACCGCCTGTTCCGGTTCCCGGGACAGGTCAGGGGTGCAGTCACGCGTTCACACGTGACCGGGCAGCTCCAGCCCGAACCCGACAGCTCACCTCGCAGGCGCCGGAGAGGAACGCGCCATGCCCGCGAGGGGTAAGCACCGCCGCCCGAAGACCCAGCGTCTCACCCGTTCGATGGCCGTCGCCGGAACCGGAGGTGCCGCGCTGGCCCTGCCGCTCATGGGGGCCACCGGCGCCCACGCGGCCACCGCGCAGTCCGTCTCCGCGAAGGCCCCGCAGTCGCTGCCGGCCGTCGCGAGGACGGCGCCGAAGGAGGCGGCCGTACGGACGTCCGTCGCCGCGCGTTCCGCGCACCGCACGTACACCGTGGTGCCCGGCGACTGCCTCTCGCGGATCGCCCGCGACCAGAACGTCAGCGGGGGCTGGCACCGGCTCTACGCCGACAACCGGCAGGCCGTCGGCGACAACCCCTCGCTGATCCACCCCGGCCTGGAGCTCACACTCGGCGGCCGCGGCGCTACGACGACCGGTACCGCGGACTCCGGTGCCCGGCCCGAGGGGCAGTCGTCCGCCTCGTCCTCGGCGGCCACCCTGTCCACCCCGTCCACCCCGGACGCCCCGGCGGCGACCGCCTCCGGATTCACCCTCCCGGTCAGCGGTGCCACCGTCGGCACCGGCTACCACGTGGCCGGCAGCATGTGGTCCAGCGGCTACCACACCGGTGTCGACTTCGTCGTGCCCACCGGCACCCCCGTCAAGGCCGTCGGTGCGGGCACGGTCGTCACGGCCGGCTGGGGCGGCGCCTACGGCAACCAGGTCGTCATCCGGCTCGCCGACGGCTACTACGCGCAGTACGGCCACCTCTCCGCGCTCTCCGTCTCGGTCGGCCAGACCGTGACCGCGGGCCAGCAGATCGGCCTCTCCGGTGCGACCGGCAACGTGACCGGCCCGCACCTGCACTTCGAGATCCGTACCGGCCCCGACTACGGCTCGGACGTGGACCCGGTCGCCTACCTCCGCTCGAAGGGCCTCGCCGTCGGCTGACGGACGCCCCACCGGTCCGACACGCACCAACACGCACACGCACTGACACGCACTCCGAAGGCCGGACCCCCGATCCCCGGGTCCGGCCTTCGGTGTTTCCTTCTCGTGGCATCGGTGCCCCGGGCATCGACAGCGAAGGCCTGGTGGCGGCAGAGTGAACCCCGTTGGGTGAAAGCGCTTTCCGTGACCTCTGCCGCACCGGAAGGAACCTGCCGTATGACGACCACCCGCCGAGCCTTCGGGGCCCTGACCGCCGCGGCCGCGCTCGCGGCCCTCACTCCCGCCGCACCCGCGAGCGCCGCACCCCGGCACCGCCGCCTGCTCGCCCACGACGACTTCCGCCACGGTCTGGGCCAGTGGTCCGCCGAACTGGAGCAGGGCGGCACGGTCGCCGCGGCGGACGGGATCCTGGAGATCGACGTGCCCGCCGGGGCGACCGTCTGGTTCCGGCGACGGCTCGAAGGGCCGTACGTCCTGGAGTACACCGCCACACCGGTCTCGGCGGGCGGCCCCGACGACCGTGTCTCGGACCTCAACAACTTCTGGAACGCCACCGACGTCCGCTCCCCGGACGACCTGTTCGCCACCCCGCGCGGCGGCGCGCTCGCCGAGTACGACTACCTGACGACGTACTACTCGGGCTACGGCGCCAACTACAACACCACGACCCGGCTGCGCCGTTACGTCGGCGAGCCCGGCGTCCGGCCGCTGATCTACGACTACCCGGAACCCCTGCTCGTCGCGAACGAACCCAACCGCGTCCGGATCGTCTCCGACGGCTCTTCCGTACGCTGGTGGAACAACGGACGGCTGGTCTTCGACTACACCGACCCCCAGCCCTACACGGGCGGGCACTTCGCCTTCCGGACCACCTGGAGCCACTTTCTGATCAGCGACTTCCGGGTCTGGGGATCATCGCGTCAACGTCGCTGACCAGGCCCTTATTCCAGGCTTGGCAGAGTATTTAAAAGTGTCTTATCTCACCGATCGTCAACCCCTTATTACGGTCGCGTAGGTCACAGTAAAAGGTGAATCATGGTCCGACGTGGCAGACGATTCGAAGAGTGACAATGCATCAGTGATCGGGTCGTACGTGGCGCTGGGGGACAGCTTCAGCGAGGGCGTCGGCGACCCGGGCCCCGACGGGGCGTTCGTCGGCTGGGCCGACCGGTTCGCGGTACTGCTGTCGGACCGGCGCCCCGAGGGCGACTTCGAGTACACCAACCTCGCCGTACGCGGGAAACTGCTCGACCAGATCGTGGCGGACCAGGTGCCCAAGGCCCTGGAACTCGCCCCGGACCTGGTCTCCTTCTGCGCCGGCGGCAACGACATCATCCGCCCCGGCACCGACCCGGACGAGGTGGCCGAGCGGTTCGAGCGGGCCGTGGTCCGGCTGACCGGGGCCATCGGCACGGTCATGGTGACCACCGGCTTCGACACCCGTAACATGCCCGTCCTCAAGCACCTGCGCGGCAAGATCGCCACCTACAACGGTCATGTACGGGCGATCGCCGACCGGTACGGCTGCCCGGTGCTGGACCTGTGGTCCCTGAAGACCGTGCAGGACCGGCGGGCCTGGGACGACGACCGGCTCCACCTCTCTCCTGAGGGGCACACGCGCGTGGCGCTGCGGGCCGGTCAGGTGCTCGGCGTCGAGATACCCGCGGACCCCGACCAGCCCTGGCCGCCACTGCCGCCCCGGGGCACTCTCGAGGTCCGCCGCGACGACGTGCACTGGGCCCGCGAGTACCTGGTCCCGTGGATCGGGCGACGGCTGCGCGGCGAGTCCTCGGGCGACCACGTCACGGCCAAGGGCGCGCTCTCGCCGGACGACATCAGGATGCGGATCGCCTCCGTGGCCTGAGGCGTACGCCCGCGCGCCGGGTGAGGGGCGGCCCCCTGGAGGGCCGCCCGTCACCGCTCCTCGGGCAGTCCCAGTTCGCGGGCCAGCGCCTCGTCGGCCCATCTCTGCGCCCGCGAGCGCGGTACGGCGCCCGGGTAGGAGGTGAGCTGGACCGCGAGCCCGTCGAGCAAGGCGGTCAGCCGGAGGGCCGCGGCCATCGGGTCGGGGCACCGGAACTCACCGGCTGCCACCCCCTCGGCGATGACCTCGGCGAGCGCGGCCTTCCACTGCTGATCCAGGCTCCTGGTCACGTCCCGCAGGGCGGGTTCGCGCAACGCCACCGCCCAGCCCTCGATCCACAGCCGCCACCCCTTGGCCTGCCCGGTCGGCGCGTACCAGCGCACCGCAGCCCGCAGTCGGCGCAGCGCCGGCGCACGGCGGCCGAGCAGCCGGCGCAGATGCGTCAGATCTTCCTCGGCGGCGTGGGTGAACGCGGCGGCGACCAGCTTCTCCTTGGTCGAGAAGTGGTACAGCACCAGAGCGTTGCTCACGCCGAGGGCCGACGCGACATCCGCGATCCGCACCGCCGCCACGCCCCGCGCCTCGATCTGCTCGACGGCGGCCCGCAGCAGCTCCTCGCGCCGCTCGGCCACACTCAACCGCACTCTCGCCACGCGGTCACCCTAATCCGTCGCCCCACCACCCGCGTCGCGGTCTCAGGACAGCGGCAGCCGCATGAGCGTCAGGTCCAGCCAGCGGCCGAACTTGGTGCCCACCTCCCGGACCGTGCCGGCGTGCTCGAAGCCGAACCGTTCGTGCAGCCGGACGGACGAGGCGTTCCGGGCCTCGATGCCGGCGATCATCACATGGTGGCCCGCCTCGCGTGCCGCGGCGATCAGCGCGGCCAGCAGCGCGGAGCCGATGCCGAGTCCCTGGCTGCCCTCACGCACGTAGACGGAGTCCTCCACCGTGTGCCGGTAGCCGTCCAGAGCCCGCCACGGCCCGTAGACCGCGAATCCGGCCACCTCGCCCGGAGCGCCGGCGACCTCGGCCACCAGCGCCGAGCCGCGTCCCAGGTGGCCGGCGAACCAGGCCGCTCCCTCGGCCGGGGTCTGCGGGGTGTCGGTCCACAAGGCGGTCGAGTGCTCGATCGCGTGGTTGCGGATCGCCCGCACCGCTTCCGCGTCACCGGCCTGTGCCGGGCGGACCGTCACCACCGGGTTCCTCTCGTATATTGGATTCATGTCCAACATAGTAGATCCGTCGGTGGACGCCCTCGTGGCGCGGATCGCGGCCCGGGTCCGTACCGAACGGGAGCGGCGCCGCTGGACCCTGGCGCAGCTCGCGGACGCGTCCGGCGTCTCCGCGGCGATGATCAGCCGGATCGAACGGGGCGAGAGCAGCCCCACCGCCGTCGTCCTCGGCAAGCTGTCCGCCGCCTTCCGCCTCAGCGTCGCCTCCCTGCTCGCCCTCGCCGAGGGCACGCCGGACCCGCCGGACGCCGTGACCGACACGGT
>NZ_JBEYFC010000599.1:0-4821 GCF_040634175.1 Streptomyces sp. NPDC007162 | reverse complement strand
CTGTACGCGGTGTACGACCCGCACACCAGGCGCTGCGAGATGGCCAACGCGGGGCACATGCCGCCCGCGCTGGTCCACTCGGGCACGGCGCCGGCCCTGCTGGAACTGCCGGCCGCCGCCCCGCTCGGTGTCGGCGGCATCCCGTTCGAGACCAGGTCCGTCGACCTGGCCGAGGGGGACCTGCTGGTCCTGTACACGGACGGTCTGGTGGAGACCCGCCGGCATCCGATCGACGACCGCCTCGCCGTCCTCCTCGGTTTTCTGGACGAGCCCCGTCGGCCGCTGGAGGAGACCTGCGACCTGCTGCTGCACGGTCTGCGCCACCCGGACGACCACGACGACGTGGCGCTGCTGGTCGCGCGGGCGCTGTGACTCAGTCCACCCGGGGGGCGCCGCAGCCGTCGGTGCGGCAGAAGCAGGATGCCGTGATCGGCACGTCCGCGGTGGCGGCGGCGAGTTTCAGCTGCTGGGCCACGATCCGGGCCTCGCCGTCCTTGCCGAGCCGCCGCAGGCATTCGTGGAAGCCGTGCAGGGCCCAGACGTTGCCCGGGTGCTGCAACGGCCGGGGCAGGGTGTCGTCCAGACCGAGGTCGGCGCGGTAGACCGCCTCGGCCTCCGTGATGCGGCCGCGTTCGAGGAGCAGGGCGCCGTAGGCGTGCCGGGTGGGCTGCATCCAGCCCCAGGGTTCGTCGTAGGGGAGGTTGTCGTCCAGGTCGATCGAGCGCCGCAGGGCGCTGAAGGCGGTGTCGAAGTCGCCCTTGCGGTAAGCAAGTTCGCCGTCGAGCATCGCGGCGGCGATGGCCAGGATGTCGGCGCAGGTGTTGTTGAAGAGCGTGCGGGTGCCGGGGACCGCGGCCACGGCGTCCCGGAACCGGGCGCGTTCCGTCTCGGCCTCGATGATCCGGCCGGTCGCGGCGTACGCGACGCCGCGCGCGTAGTGCAGCATCGCGGTGCTCACGCAGTACAGCAGGGGGTCGGCGGGCAGCGGCAGCCGCAGGATGTCCGCCCAGCGGCCGAAGCGGATCAGGACGTGCACCCGCATCGCCAGGAAGCCCTCGAGCCAGTCGGCCATCGGCGGGCTCGGTACGCGCAGCAGGTCCTCCGGGACGGCGGCTTCGAGCAGTTCGGCGGTGGCGAGGGCGTCCTGGAGGCGGCCCAGGAACATCGCGCCGTAGATCCTGAAGTGCAGGTTGTGGCAGCGGTAGAGGGTGTAGAAGTTCATGGCGCCGGCCCGGGCGTGGTACTTCTCGTCGGCGGCGACGGCCGCGGTGTTGTCGGAGACGACGCGTCGGTAGTCACCGCAGAGGACCTCCAGGTGCGAGGGCATGTGCCGCAGGTGCCCGGCGTCGGGGACGAGGTCGCGCAGCCGGTCGGCGACGGGCAGCGCGGTCTCGGGCGTGGGCGACATCTCCATCAGGTGGATGTAGAGGTGCAGCAGGCCGGGGTGCCGGTTCCCCGCCCCGGTGGCGAGGGCCCGCTCCAGTACGGCTCTGGCCTCCTGGGTGCGGGCGCCGTCGGCCGGCCTGCCGGTGCGGATGTCCCAGAGCTGCCAGGGGGTGAGATTCATCAGGGCGTCGGCGTGCAGAGCCGCCACGTCGGGGTCGTCGGGGGCCAGGTCGTAGGCGGCGCGCATGCTGTCGGCGTAGTCCGTGTTCCACACCGAGCAGGCCGCCGCGTCCGGGGCGGCGGCCCGCGGGTAGCGGGCGCGCAGGGCCGCCACCAGGGCGCGCTCCACGGGTGTCGCGCGGGCGGCCTTGGCGTGGGCGCGCTCCACGGCGGCGTGGGTGCGCTCCACCGTGCGGGCGAGGTCCCGTGCGTCGAAGAACTCCCAGGGTTTGTTGTAGTTGGGGCCGAGGGCGTAGGCCACGCCCCAGTCGGCCATGGCGCAGTCCGGGTCGGCCGCTCCGGCCGCCTCGAAGCAGCGCACGGCCTCCTCGTGGTTGAAGGCGTAGGTCCAGTTCAGGCCGCGATCGAACCAGGTCTGCGCGGCGGGGGACGACGTCGTGACGCGCCGGCTGTGACTGCGAGGGGCTTGAGGCCCTTCGGGAACCGGTCCCGGTTGGGCGTCCAGTCGCCGAGACCCGCGCGGTCGGAGGTGCGGGCTCCGAACCAGCCGTCGTCCACCACGAACAGCTCGACACCGATCGCGGCGGCCTGCCGGGCGAGGGTGGCCTGCTGCTCCTCGGAGATGTCGAAGGTGGTGGCCTCCCACGAGTTGAACAGCACCGGCCGGTCCCGCTCGGCGTCGGGGATGACGTACGCCCGCTGATAGGCGTGCCAGGCACGGCTCGCCCCGCCGAAGCCGCCGTCGGACCACAGGGCCGCGAACACGGGGCTGGTGTACGACTCGCCCTCGGCCAGCATCAGCAGGCCCGAGTCGTCGTAGCCGGCGCCGCCGGTGATCTGCACACGCGCGTCGGGGAGCTGGGCGACGGCGATCCGCCAGGACCCGGACCAGCCGAGGGCGCAGCCCCAGACCTCCCCGTGCTCCTCGGTGGCGTCGGTGTCCAGGGCGACCCAGGGCAGGTGCTGGTGGCCGGTGTGGCCGCGGCGGCTGCCGATGACCTTCTCGCCGTAGGTGAGCGGGGTGCTGACCAGCCGGGACTCGGCGGCCCAGCGGCCGTGCAGCTGGGAGAGCCGCCAGCCCTCGCGGTCGGGCAGCGTCCAGGTCGCCGCGTCGGCGCGCAGCAGCTCCACGCGCGCGTGCCCCTCGTTGCCGACGGTCACCCAGCGCTCGACGACGTCGCCGCGCATCCGGTAGTGCAGGGTGATGACGATCCCGCCGTCCCGGAAACGCAGCCGTAGCTCCTCGCCGCCGGCGTCGCCCGCCGTCTCGTACGACTCGAAGGTCCACTCCGTGCCGCGGCGCTCCTCGGTGCGCACGGACAGCGCGGGGCGCACGAAGCGGGGGCCGCCCTCGACGGGGTACTCCTCACGGCCGTCGAGCGGGGACTCGAAGGGCCAGTATCCGGGCAGCGCCCGGGTGCTGAGGGCCTCGGCGTCGGCCAGCCCGATCCGGGGCCCCCAGTGCAGGTGAAGCAGTTCACCGGCCTCCGTCAGATGCAGCGCGTAGCTGCTGCCGGGGCCCGACAGGAGCCAGGTACGACCGTTTTCGGCGATGTCCACCATCGAGAAACCTCACACAAGTGCCAACAGATCCGCTCAAGCCCCAACATCATCAAGGGCCGCGGGCCCGGAGGCAACGCCTGTGGACAACTCATTGCCTGTGGAAACCGATGTCGTATGGTCAACGCAGTGCCCGTCGACGAGCCGCGCCGACGGGGCCGGCCGGGAGGAGCCCCCGTGACACAGCAGGTCCCGTCCACCGAGCCCGAGCTGGCCGGTGTGCGCAACTTCCGTGACGTGGGCGGCCTGCCGACCGTGGACGGGCGCCGGGTGCGGCACGGCGTGCTGTTCCGCAGCGGGCACCTCGCGCACGCGACGGAGCAGGACGCGGAGTTCCTCGCCTCCCTGGGCCTGCACACGATCTTCGACTTCCGCAACGCGGCGGACCAGAAGCTGGAGGGCCCGGACGTCGAGCTGCCCGGCGTGCGGAACGTGAACCTGCCGCTGAGCGACCCGGCGCACGGCGCCGAGTTCTGGACGATGGTCCGCGAGGGTGACATCGAGCAGCTGCGCGGGCTCCTGGGCGACGGCCGGGCCGCGGCCCGGATGGTCAGCTCGTACCGCACGATCGTCAAGGACCGCACCGGGGAGCACGCGCGCGTGCTGCACGCCATCGCCGAGGACAGCGTCCCGACGCTGATGCACTGCGCGGCCGGCAAGGACCGCGCGGGCATCTCGATCGCCGTGACACTGCTCGCGGTGGGGGTGGAACGGGACGCGATCCTCGCCGACTACCTGGAGTCCAACGCCAAGCACCGCCGCTACCGGGTGAAGCGCAGCGGCAGCGGGGACAGCGTCTACAGCCCCGAGGTGATGGAACTGCTCAGCCCGCTCTTCGACGCCCGCGCGGAGTACCTGACGGCGGCCGTCGAGAGCATCGAGGAGACGTGGGGCGACGTCGACACCTACCTGGCGCAGGGGCTCGGGCTCACCCCCGAGACCCGGGAGCGGCTGCGCGAGCGCCTGCTCGACTGAGGCGGGGGCTCAGCCCTTGCCGCCGAGGGTGAAGAGCAGGAAGAGGAACGCGGCGAACACGTGCCCCACGGCGATGTAGATGACGAGCCGGATCCACAAGGACCGCGGGAACCTCTCCTCATAGTTGCTCACGGCATCTCTCCAGTGGTCGGTCCCAGGCACAGCGCGGCCGTGGGACTCTGCAGCAGGGTGTGGACGAACAGGAGCTCGACCCCGTCGTGGTCCTCGGCGGCGAGCCGGTGCGGGGTCAGCGAGTCGAAGTGGGCGCTGTCGCCGGGGGCGAGCACGTGGGTGGTGTCGCCGAGGCGCAGCCGCAGCCGCCCCTGCAGGACGTACAGCCACTCCTCGCCGGGATGCACCCGTACGACGTCGCCCTGCGAGCCGTACGGCACCCGGACGCGCAGCGCCTGCATCCCGCGGCCGGAGGACCCGGCCTGCCAGTACGTCCAGCCGCCCGCCCCGGTCGGTTCCATGTCACCGGCGCGCACGATGGCGTCCCGCTCGGCGACGGTCTCCCCCAACAGCTCCGAGACCGTCGTACCGTAGATGCGGGCGAGCGCGAGCAGCATCGGCAGCGACGGCTGGCGCTGGCCGGTCTCCAGGCGGGACAGGTGCGCGGGCGACAGCCCGGCGTCCCCCCCTTCGAGACGATCGACCGGGACGGCGTCGGCTCCCTGGTCGCGGCGGCCGCGAAGGCCGGCCGAGCCACCAGATCGGAAG
>NZ_JBEYFC010000598.1:0-4847 GCF_040634175.1 Streptomyces sp. NPDC007162 | reverse complement strand
GCCCGGTTCCGCCCGCGGCGCGCCGTGCCCGCGGGCCACGCCCGGCCCCGGCGGCGCGGTCCGCTGTCGTACTGGCGCCAGTACCTGGCGATCTCGCCGTTCTACCTGATCTTCATCGCGTTCTCGTTCTTCCCCGTCTTCTACTCGCTGTACCTGGCCTTCCAGCGCTGGGACGGCCTGGGGGACATGCAGTTCGTCGGCCTCCAGCAGTTCAGGTTCCTGTGGTCGGACCCGGTCTTCTGGCTGTCCATCCGCAACACCCTGGTGATCTGGGTGCTGTCGACCGTCCCGACCCTGTTCGGCGCCCTGGTGCTGGCGACGTTGCTGCACTCGGTGCGCCGCTTCAAGGGCTTCTACCGCATCGCCCTCTACGTCCCGAACGTGACCTCGATCGTGGCCGTGGCGATCTTCTTCGGCGCGGTGTTCAGCAACAACTTCGGTCTGGTCAACGCGATCCTCGGCACGGTCGGCATCTCGCCGGTGCCGTGGCTGAGCAACCCGTGGCTGATCAAGGTGGTCATCGCGCTGCTGATGACCTGGATGTGGACCGGCTACAACATGATCATCTACCTGGCCGGCCTCCAGGCGATCCCGACCTCGATCTACGAGGCCGCGAAGGTGGACGGCGCCGGACCCGTCCGGACGTTCTTCCAGATCACCATCCCGATCATGCGGCCGATCATCCTGTTCACCGTCGTCATCTCGACCATCAACGGTCTGCAGAGCTTCAGCGAACCCCAGGTCCTGTTCGCCAGCAACGCCGCCAACGCGAACCTCGGCGGCCCCGGTCAGGCCGGCCTGACCACCTTGCTGTACTTCTACCAGTCGGCCTTCCTCAACAACGACTACGGCTACGGCGCTGCCATCGTGTGGGCCTTCTTCGTACTGATCATCGTGCTGGTCGCCGTCAACTGGCGCATCACACAGCGAGGGAGGAAGGCATGACGACCGCCGACCCCACCACCCGGCCCGCCACCGAGCGGCGGCGGCTGCGCCGCCCCAAGGGCCTGACCGCCCACGTCATCCTGATGCTGGCCGTCGTCCTCTCGGTCTTCCCGTTCCTGTGGACGATCGTCATGGCGACCAACACCACCCAGGACATCTACAAGAGCCCGCCGAAGTTCACCTTCGGCTCGCATCTGCTGGAGAACATCCGGCACGTGCTGAACACCATCGACTTCTTCGGGTCGATGCTCAACACGGTGATCGTCGCGTGCGTCACCACGGTCCTGGTGCTGTTCGTCGACTCGCTGGCGGCCTTCGCCTTCGCCAAGTTCGACTTCCCCGGGCGCAAGGTGCTCTTCGGCACGCTGCTGCTGTTCATGATGCTGCCGCTGCAACTGGCGGTCCTGCCGCAGTTCATCCTGATGTCCAAGATCGGCTGGGTCGGCACCCTCCAGGCGCTGGTCCCGCCGGCCCTCGCCAACGCCTTCGGCATCTTCTGGCTGCGCCAGTACATCGAGAACGGCGTGCCCGACGAACTCCTCGACGCGGCCCGCATCGACGGCGCCGGGTTCTTCCGCCAGTACTGGAACATCGCGCTGCCGATGATCAGGCCGGCGCTGTCCTTCCTCGCCATCTACGCCTTCGTCGGGGCCTGGAACGACTACGTCTGGCCGCTGATCGTGCTCACCAACCCCGCCCATGTGACGCTCCAGGTCGAGCTCGCCCAGCTCAACGTCGGCCACACCACCGACTACAGCATGGTCATGGCCGGTGTGCTGATGGCCGCCCTCCCCCTGGTCATCGTCTTCGCGGTGTTCGCCCGGGGATTCATCGCGGGGGCCACCGAGGGAGCGGTCCAGGGCACCTGAACCGGGATCACGACGGAAGGGGCGGGCGATGACGTACGACGCCGGTGGAGCGCGGCCCGGGCACGGCCGGGTGCTGGTGGTGGGCATGGACGGGCTGCGCTTCGACCGGCTGGCCCTCGCGCCGCTCACGGCGCCCGTGCTGCACGCCCTGATGGCGAGGGGCGCCCACGGCACCAGCCTGCTGCCGTACGGCGAGGTGGACGGCCAGGCCGCGGGCGGGCCGTCCACCAGCATGGCCTACACCGACTCCGGACCCGGCTGGTCGAGCGTGCTGACCGGGGTGTGGCCCGACCGGCACGGGGTGACCGGCAACGACTTCGCCGGCGCCGACTACACCCGCCACCCCGACTTCCTGAGCCGCGCGGTCACCGCCCGCCCGGGGCTGCGCGCGGTCGCCGTGGTGTCCTGGCCGGAGCTGGTCCGCCGCGGCACCCTCGGGGCGGCCGTCGGGCAGGTGGTGCAGTACGACGGCGAGAGCGACGGCTACGCCACGGCCGACCGCCTCGTCGCCCGTACCGCGGCACGCCTGCTCACGGAGGACGCCCCGGACGTCCTGTTCGTGTACTTCGGCGGCACCGACGAGGCCGGGCACGCCGCCGGCCCGTTCTCCGCCGCCTACGACGAGGCTCTGCGCGCCCAGGACGGCCACCTGGGGCGACTCCTGGACGCGATCGGCGCGCGCGGCGCCGACGAGCGGTGGACCGTCCTCGTCACCACCGACCACGGCCATCTCGACACCGGCGGGCACGGCGGCGACACCCGCGCCGAGCGGGAGGTCTTCGTCATCCTGGCCGAGCCCGAACCGCCCGTCCGCCACCGGCTCGACACACCCCGACTCATCGACATCGCCCCCACCGTCCTGAACCGCCTCGGCATCCCCGCCGACCCCGCCCGGGACCTGCCGGGCCGGGTCCTGCCGCCGCCCGCACCGACTTCGGAATGGTCATGACCGACGCACATCCGCTGCACGACCCCCTGACGGCCCTGCGCCCCTGGGAGGCACCCGAGGTGACCTCCTGGGGGCGCCTGCCCATGAACGCCGTCGACCGGCGCTCCGGAGCGCTCCCCCTGGACGGCGACTGGCGCTTCCAGTTGCTGCCGGCTCCGGACGTGCCGGTCGGCGGTGCCTGGTCGTCCTCGTACGTCCCCGGCGCCTGGACCGTGCAGGACACCGACGACCTGCCGCAGTACACGAACGTGCGGATGCCGTTCCCCGAGTTCCCGCCGTACTCCCCCGCCGCGAACCCGACCGGGGTCTACGAGCGTGAGCTGGACGTCCCCGCCGAGTGGGCCGGGCGCCGGATCGTGCTCCAGGTGGGCGCGGCGGAGAGCGTGCTGCTGGTGCACGTCGACGGGCGGCCGGTCGGCATCTCCAAGGACTCGCACCTGGCCGCCGAGTTCGACCTGACGGCGGTGGTCCGTCCCGGTGAGCGGTCGGTGCTGCGGCTGACCGTCGTCAAGTGGTCGGACGCCACGCACATCGAGGACCAGGACCAGTGGTGGCACGGCGGGATCACCCGGTCGGTGCTGCTGTACGCGACCGACCCGCTGCGTCTTGCGGACGTGACCGTGCGGGCCCGGCGGGACGGCGAGCTGCGGGTGGACTGTCTGGTGCGGGACGCCGGCGGGGCCCTGCCGGACGGCTGGTACGTCACCGGCGACCTGGACGGGGAACCCCTCGCGCAGGACGCCGAGTTCGACCGGCTCAACACCGAGGACGACCGGGTCTCCGACTTCCTGGGCGAGGCCCGCATCCACGCCGTCGTGCCCGGGGTGCGGACCTGGAACGCGGAGGAGCCCGAGCTGTACGGGCTCACCGTCCGGCTGCACCGCGCGGACGGCTCGGTCGCCGACGCGTCGTACCACCGGGTCGGCTTCCGGGACGTCGAGATCGTCGGCCGGGACCTGCTGGTCAACGGCGAGCGGGTGTTCATCCGGGGCATCAACCGGCACGACTTCCATCCGCTGACCGGGCGGACGGTGTCGTACGACGACATGCGGGCCGACCTGGTGGTGCTCAAGCGGTTCGGGTTCAACGCGATCCGCACCTCGCACTACCCGAACGACCCCGCGCTGTACGACCTCGCCGACGAACTGGGTTTCTACGTCGTGGACGAGGCGGACATCGAGTCCCACGACCACGCGCACGAGATCGCCGACGACCCGCGCTACCTGAACGCCTTCGTGGACCGGGTCTCACGGATGGTGCTGCGCGACAAGAACCACCCCTCGGTCATCGTCTGGTCGCTGGGCAACGAGTCCGACTACGGCGCCAACCACGACGCGGCGGCGGGCTGGGTACGGCGGCACGACCCGACCCGGCCGATCCAGTACGAGGGCGCCGCCAAGCGCGGCTGGGCGGACCCCGGTGTGGCCTCCGACATCGCCTGCCCGATGTACGCGCCGCTGGAGGACTGCGTGGCGCACGCGCTGTCCGGGGAGCAGACGAAACCGCTGATCCAGTGCGAGTACTCGCACGCCATGGGCAACAGCAACGGCACGCTGGCCGACCACTGGGCCGCCATCGAGTCCACTCCGGGGCTTCAGGGCGGGTTCATCTGGGAGTTCTGGGACCACGGAATTCTCCAGCGGGTGAGCGACGGAAGACCGGTCGGGCGCACGGGCGCCGGACTGTATGACAACGGTGTCGCCGCGCCCGGCCACCGCTGGGCGTACGGCGGCGACTTCGGCGAGGCCCTGCACGACGGGGCGTTCGTCGCGGACGGGATCGTCTTCCCCGACCGCACCCCCAAGCCCGCGATGTACGAGCACCGGGAGATCGCGGCGCCGGTCCGCATCCGGTGCTTCAAGCACGAGGGCGTGGTCCTCGCCAACCACCAGCACTTCCGGGGCCTCGACTGGCTGACGGGCACCTGGGAGCTGGCGCTGGCCGACGGCCGTACCCTGACCGGTCCGGCGCGGCTGCCGGAGCTGCGGCCCGGCGAGACCGCAGCGGTACCGCTGCCGTTCGAGGTGCCGGCTTCACCTGGACACGACCCCAGGGGTTCTCCGGGTTGGGCAGGTACTCGTCCT
>NZ_JBEYFC010000597.1:0-4873 GCF_040634175.1 Streptomyces sp. NPDC007162 | reverse complement strand
TACGGGATCGGCGGGGCCACGGTCAGGGCAGTCGCCGCGGGCGCCGACGCCGTCTGCGTCGGCGGCGAGAACGCCCAGGAGGCCACCGCGGTCCAGCTCGTGGACGCCCTGGTGCACGCCGTCCGGTCGGGTGAGCTCCCGGCGGAGCGGCTCGCGGAGGCGAGCGGACGGGTCCGGGAGTTCGCGGCCTGGTCGGCGGCGCTCAGCCCGGCCGGCGTCACCGCCTGGGACGCCGGTGGCATCGGCTTCGCGGCGGCCCGCCGGGCCATCCGCCTGACCGGGGCCGTGCGCCGTGTCCTGCCCCTGGTGACCGCGCCGCACGTGGTGGAACTCGCGCCCACCACCAACCTGGCCATCGGTGCGGAGACCCCGTGGGGGGTGGCCGCCCCGCTGGGCGAGCGGCTCCCCGGCACCACGTCCGCCCGGGTGTGCCACGAGGACCTGCGCACGGGCGCCACGGCACTGGCGGCGCGGGCGCTGGCACCCGCGTCGGGACGGCCGCTGGTCGTGGTGGTCCGCGACGCCGCCCGGCACGCCTGGATGGCGCGGGCCCTCACGGAACTCGTGGCCGCCCGGCCGGACGCGATCGTGGTGGAGATGGGCCTGCCGGGCACCGTGGTCCCCTCGGCCGCCCAGATCTTCACCCACGGCGCCACGGCCGCCTCCGGGATCGCCGCCGCCGAGGTGCTTGCGGGTGCCCTTTAGTGCAGACCTGAGTGCAACTTCCTTACCCCCGGGCTGCATTGACGTCACCCTGGCACTTCCCTACGTTCCGAGAGCGCTCTCACCCCGCCCCTCGAAGCAGCGAGGTTCCATGCCCCCCGTACCGAGGCCGCGAGGCCGTTTCCCGCGCAGGCCGGCCGCGGCACTCGCCCTGGCGCTGTGCACCGTCCTCGTCCCGCTCACGCCCCCGGCGGCCGCCGCCGGCACCTCGGCGACGGCCGCCGTCTGCAACAGGTACTGCGACGCCCGGGACCCCGCGCTCTCCCCGGACGACCGGACACCGGTCACGGCGAGCGTCTACTCCCGGTCGATCGTCCTGCACTTCGACGACACCGACGCCATGGGCTGGGCCTCCATCGACAACGGCGACCCCGGCGACGAGGTCTGGCTCGACCGCTCCCTCGACGGCGGCCGCACCTGGAGTTCGGGCAGCAGACTGGGCGACACCGCCGTGCCCGCCGGCCGGCGCGGCTGGCGCACGCTGATGTACAACGTGGACGACTGGAACAACCTCGGCGTCGGGGCGCTGCGCGCCTGCGGAAAGGCCGGGGACCGCGCCGAGATCGCCTGCACCCCCTGGGCCCGCACCACGTGGAACGCGGGCGAGCCGCGCACTGCCGCGGCCACCGGCCTGATGGCCTTCTACGACTACGGAACCGGCCTGTTCGACACCACCGGCTGGTGGAACTCCGCGAACGCCCTGACCGCCGTCATCGACAACATCCGCGTGACGGGCATGGGCAGTTACCGGTACGCGATCGCCCGCACCTACGACCTGAACGTCAACGCCCAGGGTGGGCAGTTCCGCAACGACTACCTCGACGACACCGGCTGGTGGGGACTGGCCTGGGTCGCCGCGTACGACCTGACCGGGGACAGCCGCTACCTGGACACGGCCCGCGCGGACGCCGACCACATGGCGGCCTACTGGGACGGCACCTGTGGCGGCGGAGTGTGGTGGAGCACGGCGAGGACGTACAAGAACGCGATCGCCAACTCCCTCTACATCCAGCTCAACGCCGCGCTGCACAACAGGATCGCGGGCGACTCCACGTACCTCGACCGGGCCCGCAGCGGCTGGAGCTGGTTCCAGGGCACCGGCATGATCAACGGCTCGCACCTGGTCAACGACGGTGTCGACCTGTCCACCTGCGGCAACAACGGGGGGACCGTCTGGTCGTACAACCAGGGCGTCCTGCTCGGCGCCCTCGCCGAGCTGTACCGGGCCACCGGCGACGGCGGACTGCTCACCGGCGCACGGCAGATCGCCGACGCCGCCACCACGACCTCGCTGCTCCACACCTCCGGCGGCATCCTGCGCGACCCGTGCGAGAGCGGTGACTGCGGAGCCGACGGGCCGTCCTTCAAGGGCGCCGACGTGCGCGGCCTCGGCAGGCTCAACTCGGTACTGCCGGACCACCCGTACACCGCGTATCTCCAACGCCAGGCGGACAGCGCCCACGCGAACGACCGCAACGCCCTCGACCAGTACGGGCTGCGCTGGTACGGGCCGCTCGACCAGGTGGACGCCGCACGCCAGCAGAGTGCCCTCGATCTGCTCGACGCGGCACCCTGACGGAGTCAGGAACCCGCCAGGAAGGAAATCCGCACCTTTCGCTCGGGATTGTCCTTGTTCGTATCGACGAGGCACACCGATTGCCACGTGCCCAGTTCCAGACGGCCGTCGATCACCGGGAGGGTGGCGTGCGGAGGCACGATCGCCGGGAGGACGTGGTCGCGGCCGTGGCCCGGGCTGCCGTGCCGGTGCTGCCAGCGGTCGTCGGCGGGGAGCAGGGTGTGCAGCGCGGCCAGCAGGTCGTCGTCACTGCCGGCGCCGGTCTCGAGGACCGCGATGCCGGCCGTGGCGTGCGGGACGAAGAGGTTCAGCAGGCCGTCGCGGCCGTCCGCCGCCTCGCGGAGGAAGGCCTCGCAGTCGGCGGTCAGGTCGACGACCCGCTCCCGCGACCCGGTGGTGACGTTGAGTACTCGTGTGGTGAAGGCATCCGACATGCCTCCATCCTGACCCATGCGCCGCGGCCGGCCGAGCGGCCGTACGGGAAGATCCACGTCCACCCCTTGGTTGGCAGAAGCGTGAACACTGTGCGCGAGGTCGAGGTGGTCGTCATCGGCGCCGGTCAGGCCGGTCTGTCCAGCGCCTATCATCTGCGGCGCACCGGCTTCGAGCCGGACGAGGACTTCGTGGTCCTGGACCGCTCCCCGGCCCCGGGCGGCGCCTGGCAGTTCCGGTGGCCGTCGCTGACGTACGGCAAGGTGCACGGGATGCACGCGCTGCCGGGCAAGGAGCTGACCGGAGCCGATCCCGCGCGGCCGTCCGCGGAGGTCGTCGGTGAGTACTTCGCCGACTACGAGCGCACCTTCGACCTGCGGGTACGACGGCCCGTCGACGTCCGCGCGGTGCGCGCGGACAAGGACGGCCGGCTGCTCGTGGAGACCGATGCCGGGGACTGGTCCACGCGGGCGCTGATCAACGCCACCGGTACCTGGGAACGGCCGTTCTGGCCCCGCTACCCGGGCCAGGAGACCTTCCGCGGGCGCCAGTTGCACACCGCGCAGTACACGGGGCCCGAGGAGTTCGCCGGCAAGCGGGTGGTGGTCGTCGGCGGCGGCGCGTCCGGCACCCAGCACCTGCTGGAGCTCGCCCCGTACGCGGCGGCCGCCACCTGGGTCACCCGGCGTCCGCCGGTGTTCCGCGAGGGACCCTTCGACGAGGGCGCGGGCCGGGCCGCGGTGGCGCTGGTGGAGGAGCGGGTACGGCAGGGACTGCCCCCGCGGAGTGTGGTCTCGGTCACCGGGCTGCCGCTCAACGACGCGATCCGGCAGGGCCTGCGGGACGGCGTCCTCGACCGGCAGCCGATGTTCGACCGCATCACTCCCGACGGCGTGGACTGGAACGACGGCCGGCACGTGGACGCCGATGTCATCCTGTGGGCCACCGGCTTCCGGGCCGCCCTCGACCACCTGGCACCGCTGCGGCTGCGCGAGGCGGGCGGCGGGATCCGGGTCGAGGGGACCCGGGCGGTCGCCGACCCGCGTGTCCACCTCGTCGGTTACGGCCCGTCGGCCAGCACCATCGGCGCCAACCGTGCGGGCCGCGAAGCCGTCCGGGACATCAGGCGGCTGCTGGCCGGGGAACCGGTCGCGGCCTGACGTACGGGCGGCGGCTCAGCGCGGCCCGCCGGAAGCGGCCGGCTGCCGCGCCCCGCCGCCGCGCACGGCGTTGAACTCGGCCACGTTGCGCTGGTGTTCCGCGTAGTCGGCGGTGAACCTCGTGTCGCCCGGCTTGACCGTGACGAAGTACAGCCAGTCGCCCGGCGTGGGGTTCAGGGCGGCCCGCATCGCGTCCTCGCCCGGGTTGTCGATCGGCGTGGGCGGCAGACCCATGCGCTGGTAGGAGTTGTACGGGCTGTCGCTGCGGGTGTCCGCCACGGAGGTGTCGAGGGTCCTGCGGTCGAGGCCGTAATGGAGAGTGGCGTCCATCTGGAGCGGCATACCGCGCTGCAGCCGGTTGAAGACGACCCGGGCCACCTTCCCCATGTCGGCCTTGTTCGCGGCCTCGGCCTGGACGATGCTCGCGACCGTCACCGCCTGGTAGACGTTCATCGCGTCGCGCTGGGCGCCGGCCGCGAGAGGAGCCTTGTCGAACCGCTGGCGGGCGGTGTCGACCATGAACCGCAGCACGGACTGCGGGGTCGCGTCCCGCGCCAGCGGGTAACTGGCCGGGAAGAGGTAGCCCTCCGGGTTCCCCTCCGCCTCGCCGGGCAGTCTCAGGCCCGCGCTGCCGACGGACTGCCTGGTGGTGCCGGCGGGGAGGGCGAGGGCCTTGTCGACGGCGTCGTAGACCTGGGAGGCGCGCCAGCCCTCCGGGACGACCAGGGTCGCGGACCTGTCCGCCGCGCCGTGCAGGGTCAGCAGCGGCACCACCACGGCCGCGCCGGCCACGACGACACCGGCCGCGACGAGGGTGAGCCTGCCCCGGGGCGTCAGCCGGGTCGCGTTCCGCCGGTGCGGCTTACGTGACGGAGTGTTCATCTGCATGCGGGCACATTAGCCCGCATACACTCACAAACCCGGCATATCTTCCGCTTGTCGACGGAGCCCCGTCCTCACGCCGCCGGCTGCCCCGCCGTCT
>NZ_JBEYFC010000596.1:0-4875 GCF_040634175.1 Streptomyces sp. NPDC007162 | reverse complement strand
CCCCGCCGCGGGGGCGTGCGGGCCCCGGGGCGCCGCGGGGGCGCGGCACGGCTCAGTCCCGCACGAGGTGCTCCACAGCTACCCCGGGCCCCTGCCACCGGACCCGCAGGGCGGCCCCGTCCCGCCACCGGACCGTCAACTCCCGGTGCCCGTCCGCACTCACGGTCGCCGTCTCTCCCAGCGGAACGGCGTCCGCCGCACCCGTGAGCCGGCTCAGCGCGACGAAGAGGGCCGGGCCCTCGCCCGTGAGCCCGGTCAGCGCCTCGTCGAGGCCCACGACGGGCAGCAGTTCGGAGCGCAGCCCGTCCCCTGCGGCCCACCCGGTCACCCGCACGGGGGTCCCGGCCTCGGCACCGGTCACCAGGAAGGCCCGTACCTCCACGGCCCCGCGCACGAGTACGGCACTGGTCACCCGGGCGCCGGACCCGGCCGTGTGCCGGGAGGCCGCCCAGTCCTCCCCCACCCCGAGCGGCTCGATCTCCGTCCGGCCGGCGTCGTCACCGAGGATCACGCTGTTGTCGGGCGCGGTCGAGGGCTCCGTCACGGTGGAGTAGCCGAGCCGGGTGTAGTAGGGGTCGTAGCGGACGTCCTCGCTGCCGTGGTTGTGGAGGCGGACGATCCCGTCCGCGCGCGTGGACTGGAGCAGCCAGTTGGCGGGGGTGATCGGGGTGGCGGCGTCGGCGCGTTCCGACGGGCCGGGTTCCTCCGTCGCCGTCCACACGTCGTGTTCCGGCGGCAGCAGCAGGCCGAGGAAGCCCTTGCTCGCCCAGTAGGGGGATGCCGGGCCCGAATAGCCCTGCAGGACGGCGGGGTCGGGGCCGTGCCAGCCGAGGGTCAACAGGCCCTGGTCGTCCACCGCGCCGCGGTCGATGAAGTACCTCAGCGCTCCGGAGGCCAGGCGCCGGGTCTCGCCGGGGGCCAGGGGCGTACGGCCCGTGAGGGCGCCCAGCCAGAGCGGGGCCGTGGTCGCGAACCGGTAGGTGAGCGAGCGGCCCTGGTGCATGGGGGCGCCGTCGCCGCCGAACAGCCGGGCGTAGTCCGCGAGATGGCGCTCCAGCCGGCTGCCGTAGCGGTCGAGGAGTACCGGGTCGTCGGCGAGCCAGGCGTGCAGCACCGGGTAGAGGTGCATGGCCCAGCCGTTGTAGTAGTCGAACTTCCGGCCGTCGCCGTCGGTGTACCAGCCGTCGCCGACGTACCAGTCCTCGATCCGGGCCAGGCCGCGGTCGATCGCCTTGTGCGCGGCCGCGGTCTCGTGGCCGATCTCCGCGAGGAAACCGCCGACCGTCACCGGGAACAGCTCCCAGTTGCAGGGCCATGGTTCGGCGGTCAGCGCGTCGGTGAGCCAGGCCGCGGCGCGCTGCCGTACGGCGTCGTCGAGCCGGTCCCACAGCAGCGGGCGGGTCAGGCGCAGGGCCAGGGCGACGGAGGCCGCCTCGACCAGGGGCTGACTGCGGTCCTCGATGCGCGGCCAGACCCCGGACACACCGGCGGCGAGTCCGTCGGCGTACCGCTGGAGCGCGCTCTCGTCGCGGCGGAAGGCCGCGAGGAGCAGGGTGCGGGCGTAGCCCTCCAGACCGTCGGAGAGGCGGCCCGACCAGCTCTGCCGGGTGCCGGGGAAGTGGTAGAGGGCGCGGTCCTCGGTGGCGTAGGGCTCCACGGCGGCGAGCAGGGCGTCGGCCGCCGCCTCCCAGTGGGCCCGGGTGTAGCCGGTGCGCGGGCTGGGGCCACGGTCCTCGGGGGGCAGCTGCATGAGTGCTCTTCCTCGCTCGCTTCGAACCTCTACCGCTCGGGCCTGGGGCGCCCCGGTTCCGGTCGGGACGCCCCAGGGGCTCATTCCACCCGCACGGTGCCGCGCGGCACCAGGTGCTGGGCGAGGAGCTCGTCGCGCACCAGGCCCGCGTAGACGGTGGCACCGTATGCGGAGGTGTGCGTGTTGTCCTTCTTCTCGTTGTACAGGTACAGCACCTTGGAGCCCTCCACGCCGAGCGACTCCACCAGCGTCTTGGTCTTCGCCGTGAGGTCGATCAGCGGAACGTCCTCGGCGGCGGCGACCGAGCGGATCACCTCAGGATGATTGACGCCGAGCCCGTTGACCAGAAGCGCGGTGTCGTTGTTCAGGGTGCCGTCGGCGTTGAACCAACGGCGCACGATCGGGGTGACGAGCACCGGCCGTCCGCCCTTCTCCCGTACGCCCGCCACCAGGGTTTCCAGGTTGGCACGGTAGGTCGGCTCGTCGGTCGTCTTGTCGTTGTGCGCCAGCTGGATCAGCACCAGGTCACCGGGGCGGATCAACGGCTGGACGGTACCCCAGAGTTGCGGGTTCTGGAGGTAGGTCACCGTACTTTCACCGGAGTCGGCGTAGTTCGCGACCGCGACGCCCCTGCGCAGGAACTGCGGGAGCTGCTGGCCCCAGCCGCTGTAGGGGGCGGCGGGCTGGTCGCAGACGGTGGAGTCGCCGATCAGGAAGAGCTGCCGGGTGTGCCGGGCGGGGGTGACCCGGATGTCTGCGAGTGCGGGTGCCGAGCCGCCGATCACCAGGTCGAGCCCGGGGGTGCCGTCGGGTCCCGTCGGCTCGCCCTCGGGGGTACGGACGTCGACGGTGAAGGTGCGGGTGACGTGCCGGCCGGCCGCCACCGCCGTCTCCGGCAGCAGCGAGCGCCGGGTCTCCCCGCTGAGGTACGTGCTGGACGCGGTCTCGCCGCCGAGCCGGACCGTGACGTCGTAGTCGCCCGCCGGGACGTCGAAGTGGCAGGCGGTGGCGGTGCAGTCGTCGATGCCGAGCGGCGGCTGCCGGTCGTGGGCCCGGGCGGCGGGTGCGGCCGTCAGGCAGGTACCGAGGACGACCGCTGCGAGCGCGGCGACACGAACACCGTTGAAACGTCTCACTCGGGGTTCCTCCGTCACGGGACAGTCATACCGACAGTGTCTGGCGGGGACCGTACCGCTGCTCGCAAGCGCTTTCTAGACCCTGGAGCGATTTCACAAGATTGCCAACTCCATGACAGTGAAAGCCCTTTCGCGAAATCGATTCAACTGCCAGTCTCGGGGACACCCGCATCCCCGCACCACCGAAGGAGGCACCCCCATGTCCGAATCCACCGGGAGACCGCTCGGACGCCGCACCTTCGTCCTCGGCGGCGCGGCCGCCGCCGGGACCGCGGCCCTCGCAGGGCCGCTGGCCACGAGCGCCTCGGCCGCGGGCTTCGGCTGGTCGGACGACGGCTCCAACTACGTCGTCGACACCGGCGCGAGCCTGGTCTTCAAGGTCAGCAAGACCAACGGCGACCTCACCTCGCTGGTCTACAAGGGCACCGAGTACCAGGGCTACGGCGGCAAGAACTCGCACGTCGAGTCGGGCCTCGGCACCTCCGCGGTAACCATCGCCCAGTCGGGTTCGACGATCCTCGTCTCCGTCACGTACGGCACGCTGAAGCACTACTACGCGGCCCGCAGCGGTGAGAACAACGTCTACCTGTGGACCAACAAGGCCGACTCGTCCGTCACCGCCACCCGCTACATCGTGCGCGTCAAGGCCGGCCTGTTCCTCAACGACGAGCCGGACTCCTACACCTACGCGCCCACCGTCATCGAGTCGGCGGACATCTTCGAGAAGTCGGACGGCCAGACCCGCGCCAAGCACTACTCGAAGCTGCGGGTGATGGACTACGACTACATCGGCTGGACCACCGGCAGCGTCGGCCTGTGGATCGTGCGCAGCAACCACGAGAAGGCCTCCGGCGGCCCCTTCTACCGCTCGCTGCTGCGCCACCAGAGCGCCGACGGCGGCGGGCTGTACGAGATCCTGTACTACGGCGAGAACCAGACCGAGTCGGAGCGCTTCGGCCTCCAGGGCCCGTACGTCATCGCGTTCACGGACGGCGGCGCGCCCTCCTCCGCGCTGTACCCGGGGACCCTGACCACGCCGTGGGCGGACTCGCTCGGCATCTCCGGGTACGTCTCCGCGAGCGGCCGCGGCCGGGTCGCGGGCGTCGGCATCACCGGGCGGGACACCGCGTACGCGTACACCGTGGGCCTCGCCAACTCGGCGGCGCAGTACTGGGGTTCGGCACGGGCCTCGGACGGCTTCTTCTCCGTCACGGGGGTGCTGCCCGGGACGTACACGCTCACCGTCTTCAAGGGCGAACTGGCCGTCTACACCGCCTCGGTGACGGTGACGGCGGGCGCGACCACCACGCTCAACACCATCGCGATCCCCTCGTCCAACGACCCGAGCAACGCCTCCGCGATCTGGCGGATCAACAACTGGGACGGCACGCCCGGCGGGTTCAAGAACGCCGACCTGATGACGTACGCGCACCCGTCGGACGTGCGCGCCTCGTCCTGGACCGGGAACGTGGTCGTCGGCAGCGGCACCGAGACCTCGTCCTTCCCCTGCTATCTGTGGAAGGACGTCAACAGCGGGATCATCGTCTACTTCAAGCTGACGGCCGCCCAGGCCGCCGCCGCGCACACCCTGAGGATCGGCGTGACGACGGCGTACGCCAACGGCCGCCCGCAGGTCGTCGTCAACGACACCTGGACCTCCGCCGTCCCCTCGGCGCCCGCCCAGCCGAGCACCCGGTCGCTGACCGTGGGCTCCTACCGGGGCAACAACCACACGTTCACCTACAGCGTCCCGGCGTCCGCCTGGCTGACCGACACCAGCGCCTACAACACGCTGAAGATCTACGTGGCGAGCGGCTCGGGAACGACGTCCTTCCTCAGCGCGGGCACCTCCGTCGACGCGATCGACCTGCTGGCCTGAACCCGGCAGCCCGCCGGGCCCGGGCGGCGGCCTGGAGGCATGACCGCTTCCCACTGGGGCCGGCAGCGGCGCTTGCGCGCTCGCCACCGGCACCGCGGCGGCCCTCGGGC
>NZ_JBEYFC010000595.1:0-4876 GCF_040634175.1 Streptomyces sp. NPDC007162 | reverse complement strand
GTCGAACTCGATGCTGCCGGGTGCCTCGGTGTCGGCTTCGGAGGAGGGGAACCGACCGCGTACCGAAGGTTCGCTGCGCAGCCCGCCCGTGGCGGGCGCGGTGGTCCTCGCGCGTTCGGTCCTGTGAGGACGGCGTCCGCGGCCCGTGCGGATTGCTCGCGCGGACCACGGACTGTTCGACGCTGCGAACGCGCAGGTCCCGGCACTGCCTCTGGTGAACCACCGCACTGCCGTTCAACTCCGGGCCACGTGGCGGTCGTCGGACCATGACCGCCGGGACACCGGCCGGTCCTAGAACTTCGCTCGTTCCCCGCTTTCTCCCACGCGAACCCGCACGCGCACCCGCGTCGAACGCACCGATCCGCAGTGAACTCCCAGTAGAACTCAAGAGAGGCACCTCCATGCCGTCAACTGCCGGGCACCACTCCACCTCTCCGGCCCGTGGACTCGCCGTCGGCCGACGGGGATTCCTGAAGACCTCGCTCGGCGCGTCGGCGGGCATGGTGGCCGCCCCGACCCTCGTCAGCTGGCTCGCCGCCGCCGACGCCAAGGCCGCGACCACCCTCGCGTTCGTCGACGACTACAAGACGAACATCCCTGCCAACCTCACCGCCGACACCAACGCGGTGGTCCGCATCCTCGGCGGCTTCGCACGGATATGGAAGACGGGTTCCGCCTGGAACACCGGCAGCGTGCTGCGGGCCGACATCCTGCGCGCCAACATGCGCTACTGCGCCCGCGTCACCACCCGGCGCACCGACGCCGAGGCGAAGAAGGCGTTCCTCTACGACCGCCAGCACCAGAGCTACGCGATGATCGCCGGCCTCGGCCCGCTCGCCGACCTCTACAAGGCCGGTGCCCTCGCGGTCACCTCGATCACCAGCGCGCCCGACACCACGCCCGCCACCACGATCAACGACGCCGTCCCGGCGGGCGCCCCGGCGGGCTCGGCGCTCGGCGCGGGTTCGCACGACTCGGCGCTCGGCAAGGTGGCCGAACTGGTCGACACGGTGCGCGGCACCTACGCCTCCGGGAACCCGTCCAAGTACGCCTACCAGTACCCGCGCCCCTGGCGGATGAACGAGGACAGCGAGGTCGTCGACACCGGGAAGACCGACGCCTTCGGCTACCCGGTCTACGAGTCGGACGTGGTCGTCGCCCCGCAGCTGCTGCGCCAGCGCAGCACCTCCCCCACCGACGACGGCGGTTTCCCCTCGGGGCACACCAACGCCTTCCACCTCGCCGGACTGGCCTACGCGTACGCGGTGCCGGAGCGCTTCCAGGAGCTGGTCACCCGCGCCCTGGAACTGAGCGACACCCGCATCGTGGCCGGTATGCACAACACGGTCGACGTGATCGGCGGCCGGATCATGGCCACCGCGCTGGCCGCCGCCACCCTCGCCGACCCGGCCAACGCCGACCTCAAGAAGGCGGCCCGCGCCCAGGCCCTCGCCTACTTCGAGGCGCAGACGGGCAGCACCGCCGACACCCTGTACGCCTACGCCCACTCGGCCGGCACCGCCACCGACCCGTACGCCGACCGCGAGGCCAACGAGCGCGCCCACACGCCGCGGCTGACGTACGTCCTGCAGCGGCAGGGCCGCGACCTGCCGCTCACCGTGCCCAAGGGCGCCGAGGTGCTCCTGGAGACCCGCCAGCCGTACCTCTCCGCCGACCAGCGCCGGGAGGTGCTGCGCACCACCGGCCTGCCCTCCGGGTACGTGCTCCTCGACGGCCCGGAGCAGTGGGGCCGCCTCGACCTGTTCGCGGCGGCGGACGGCTACGGCGCCTTCGACTCCGACGTCACGGTCGCCCTGGACGCGGCGGCGGGCGGCTTCGCGGCGGCCGACAGCTGGCGCAACGACATCGACGGCCGGGGCGGACTGACCAAGCAGGGCACCGGCACGCTGACGCTGACCGGCCGCAACCGCTACACGGGCGGCACCGTGCTGGCGGCGGGCACCCTGGTCGCCGGTTCGGACGACGCGCTGGGCCACGGCGACGTCCGGGTCTCGGGGGGCACCCTGCGGGTGACTGGGCGGGTGTTCGTGCGCGGTGCGTACACCCAGGACGCGGGCGCCCTGGAGGTCACCGTGGGCCGGGGCTGCAAGGCGCCGCTGACGGTGAAGCACCTGGCGGTCCTGGGCCGGGGCGCCACCCTCACCCTGAACCTCGGCACCGAGCGGCCGCCGGCCGCGGGCAGCACCCTCGCGGTGATCGACGCACCGCGACTGCGCGGTCAGTTCGACGAGGTGGAGCTGAACTCCGGCACGCTGCGGGCCGTACCCGTGTACACGGCGGACGGTCTGTCGGTACGACTCGTGAAGCGGTGACGCGCCCGGTGGCGGGAGCGGTGCGACAGTAGGGGCCATGACGGCCCGTGATCGCTCCCGTCACCGCGGGCCCGGTGTCCCCGCGGGGCGGATGATGGCAAGCGAACAGCAGTCGGTGCTCGACACCGACCTCCCCGTAGACCCCGGGCCCGGCCCGCGACCCACCGCGGCGGCCCGGCTCACCGCCGCCCTGCGCGCCCGCCGCCGCCTGCTGGTGCCGGTCCTGGCGGTGCTGCTGCTCGCCCAGATGGCGGCGGCGATGGTGACCACCGCGGTCCAGCAGACGCCCACCGTCGACGAGCCGGTCTACGTGGCCACCGCGACCGACTACCTGCACGAGCACCGGCTGCGCTACAACCCGGAGCACCCGCCGCTCGGCAAGCTCGTCATCATGGCCGGCATCGCGGTCGCCGACCCGCACTACGACCCCGCCTACCGGGGCGACCAGGGGCAGGTGGGACGGCACCTGCTGTACGCGTCGGGCAACGACCCCTGGCGGGTGATGCTCTGGGCCCGGTTGCCCATGATCGCGCTGACGCTGCTGTTCGGTCTCGTGGTCCTCGCCTTCGCCCGTGAGCTCCTCGGTACCGCGGCCGGACTGCTGGCCCTCGCGCTGTACTGCTTCTCCCCCGACCTGATCGCCCAGGGCTCGCTGGCCACCCTGGACGTGCCCGCGGCGGGGTTCGTGCTGACGTCGGCCTGGCTGGTGTGGCGGGCGAGACACCGGCCCCGGCTGTACCTGCCGCTCGCCGGGGCCTCGCTGGGCGCCGCGCTGGCGACGAAGATGAGCGCGCTGCCCGCGGTCCCCGTACTGGCGGCGCTGGCGGTGTTCTCGGTGTGGGGCCCGCGCCGCGGCCGTGCGCGGCGCGCCGTGACGGCCGCGGCGGTCACGGCGGTCACGGCGGTCGCCGTGGTGTGGCTCTCCTATCTGGCGGTCGACCCCCGGCTGCGTTTCCTGCCCGCCGCGCCCGTGCCGGCGGTGCACGGGCTGCGCGGCGCCCTGGTGGACCTGATGCCCTTCCCGGAGGCCTACCGGGCCGGCATGCGGGTCCAGTTCGCCCTGGAGGACCTGCCCTGGCAGGGCTACCTCTTCGGGCACCTGTACACCGGCTCCCGCTGGTACTACCTGCCGGCCGCCCTGCTGGTGAAGACCCCGCTCGGCATGCTGGCGCTGTGGGCGGCCGGTGCCGTCGCGATGGTGGCGGTACGGCGGCTGCGGCCGGCCGCGCCGTACCTGCTGTTGCCGCCGGCCGTGCTGCTGGCCTCGGCGATGACCGGGTCGCGGGACTTCGGGACGCGGTACGCGCTGTTCATGCCGATGTTCCTGGCGGTGGCCGGAGCCTCGGTGCTCGCGGTGCGGTGGCGCTGGTCACGGCCGGCGGCCGGGGCGCTGGTGCTGTTCGTCGCGGTCAGTTCGCTGCGGACGTTCCCGTTCTACCTGCCCTACTCCAACGAGGCGTTCGGCGGCCCCACCAAGACGCATCTGCGGCTGCACGACTCGAACGTGGACTGGGGCCAGGACCTGGGCAGGCTCGCCGACCGGCTGCGGGAACGCTATCCGGGACAGCGCGTCTGGCTGGTCTACAAGGGCAGCGGAGACCCGGCGTACTACGGCATCCACGCCGCCGATCCCCGCAAGGTGCCGCCCGGCGAGGTGCACGGGCTGCTGGTCGTCTCGGACTCGTGGGTCGCCAAGGCACGGGGCCGGCTGGCCGAGTTGATCCACAGCAGCCGGGCGGTCGACGAGGTCGGCCACTCCATCACCGTCTACCGGCGGTGAGCGCCGCTCCCGGTGCCGGGCGCCCCCGGATGCGCTCGGCCGCCGGGACGGTTCGCGACGGCGCACAACCCCTGGTCACCACGGGCCGTGAGCTATGTTGAATCCTCGTGGGAGACAAAGGAGGCGCTTCGGTGCCATCGCCGCAGCAGGCACGCGCACAGGCATCCGCGATCACGTCGGGCAAGACCGTGCCGGAGGCGGAGGCCGCACCCACGTCCCAGCTCCGGGAACTCTTCGACGGCCCCCGGCTCTCCCCGGGGCAGCGGCGCATCGCCCAGTACCTGATCGACCACATCACCGAGGCGGCCTTCCTGTCGATCACCGACCTCGCCGAGCGGGCCGGGGTCAGTCAGCCCTCGGTGACGCGGTTCGCGGGCGCGGTCGGCTTCAACGGCTACCCCGCGCTGCGCGAGCGGCTCCAGTCGATCGCGCTGCGCACCCTGGCGGGCGGGACCGGGCCCGCCACCGAGCACCGCAGCAACGAACTCCAGGCGGCCGTGGACGCCGAGATCGAGAACCTGGAGAACCTGCGCCGGGACTTCGCCGACCCGGACCGGGTGATCTGGATCGGCCGTGAGCTGTCCCGGTCGTCCCCGCTGACCGTGCTCGGCCTGCGCATCTCCGCCTCCCTGGCGGAGTACTTCGCCTACGCCGCCCGCCGTATCCATCCCGACGTACGGCTGGTGACCAGGGGCGGCAGCGTGGCCTACGACGCGCTGTTGCAGTCGCGCGAGGCGGGCGGCACCTGGATGCTGGCGTTCGG
>NZ_JBEYFC010000594.1:0-4886 GCF_040634175.1 Streptomyces sp. NPDC007162 | reverse complement strand
GGGGTGTCGCTGGCCGCGATCAACGGCCCGGCATCCGTGGTGGTCTCGGGCGAGGCCGACGCCCTGGACTCGCTGCAGGAATTCTGCGAGGAGCAGGGGATCCAGGCGCGCCGGATCGCGGTGGACTACGCCTCCCACTCGCATCTGGTCGAGCGCATCGAGGACCGCTTGCTGGCGGATCTGGCTCCGGTCACCCCGCGGTCGTCGTCGGTGCCGGTGTTCTCATCGGTGACCGGAGCGCTGATGGACACCGCGGAGTGGGACGCCGGGTACTGGTACCGGAACCTGCGCAACACCGTGCTGTTCGAGCAGGCTCTGACGGCGGCCGAGCCCGCAGTGGTGATCGAGGTGAGTCCGCATCCCGTGCTGGCGCCGGCGGTGCAGGATGTCGCGCCGGTCGTCGGAACGCTGCGACGCGGCGAGGGTGGCCTGCTCCGGCTGGTCCTGGCGCTCGCCCAGGCATGGACCCACGGTGCCCCCGTGCGCTGGGATGCGGTCTTCGCCGGGCGCAGCGCCGTCCGGGTCGGCCTGCCCACCTACGCGTTCCAGCACCAGCGCTACTGGCCGGGCCCGGCCACGAGCCCCGCCGACGTCGCCGCCGCCGGGCTGAGCCCGGCCGAGCACCCGTTACTGGGCGCCGTGGTGCCGCTGCCGCACACCGACGGGGTGGTGTTCACCAGCCGCCTCTCGCTGCGCACCCACCCCTGGCTCGCCGACCACGCTGTACGCGGCACCGTGCTCCTGCCGGGAACCGGTTTCGTGGAACTGGCCGTCCTGGCGGGCGACAGCGTGCGGTGCGACCGGGTGGACGAGCTCGTCCTCGAGGCGCCGCTGGTGCTGCCCGCCCAGGGCGGTGTGCAGCTGCAGGTCGTCGTGGGCGAGGCGGAGCCGGACACCTCCCGCCGCGGTGTCGCCGTGTACGCCCGGCCCGACGGGCAGGAGGAGTGGACCCGCCACGCCACGGGCACGGTGAGCGCCGGGGCCGCCGGTGCCGGGGCGGAGTTCGACCCGGTGAGCCGGGACTGGCCCGTGCCCGGTGCGACGGAGATCGACACCGGGGAGTTCTACGAGCAGCTCGACGCGGGCGGCTTCCTCGCGTACGGGCCGGTGTTCCGGGGGTTGGGCCGGGCCTGGCGTGCCGGGGACCGGATCCTCGCCGAGGTCGAGCTGCCCGAAGCCGGGCGCGGTCTCGCGGCATCGTTCGGGATCCACCCGGCGCTGCTGGACGCCGCGCTGCACCCCGCGGTCTTCGCCGAGCCGGCCGCGGCGCGCGACGACGGCCTGCCGTTCAGCTTCACCGACATCGTCCTGCGGGCCGCGGGCGCCTCCCGGCTGCGGGTGGCTCTGACAAGGACCGGTCCGGACCAGCTGGCGATCGCGGTCGCGGACAGCACGGGATCGCCGGTGCTGTCGATCGGATCGCTGACCATCCGTCCGGTGCGAGCCGGAGCCGTCACGGCCGGGTCCGGCGACGGCACCATGCTGCGGATCGACTGGGTCGAGACCACGCCGGCTGAAGCGACTGCCGACGCCGCCGACGCCGTGCTGCTGGCCGCCGAGGGTGACCCGAACGAAGTCGTGCGGTCCACCCACGACCTGACAGCGCGGGTTCTGGGACAACTGCAACAGCACCTCGGTACGGACGAGCGCCCGGTGGTCGTGACGACCCGAGGCGCGATCGCGGCCGACTCCGGCGAATCCGTCACGGACATCGCCGCGGCAGCGGTGTGGGGCCTGGTCCGCTCGGCGCAGAGCGAGCACCCCGGCCGGATCGTCCTGCTCGACAGCGACACCGAGGTCGACGCCGCCGTGCTGGGCCGGGTGCTCTCCGCGGACGAACCGCAGCTGGTGCTGCGCAACGGCAAGCTGCTCGCGGCCCGCCTCACCCGGGTCACAGGCGCGGACGAGCTCACCGCGCCGGCGTCGTCGCCCGAGCTCTGGCGGCTCGACTCCACCGAGAAGGGCACGCTGGAGACTCTGGCCCTGCAACCGGTTCCCGAGCTGGCCGGCCCACTGGAACAGGGTCAGGTCCGGGTGCGCGTCCGGGCGGCGGGCCTCAACTTCCGGGACGTCCTCAACGCCCTCGGCATGGTCGACGATCCGCGTGCCGCCGGGCCTCTGGGCGGGGAGATCTCCGGTGTGATCGTCGAGACCGGGCCGGGCGTGACGAGCCTCGTGCCAGGCGACCGCGTCATGGGCATCGTGCCCGGTGGTTTCGGGCCGGAGGCGGTGACCGACCACCGGCTGCTGACGACGATCCCGTCCGGTTGGTCGTTCGTCACGGCTGCTTCGGTGCCGGTTGCGTTCCTGACGGCGTACTACGGCCTGGTCGACCTCGCGGGCCTGCGGTCCGGCGAGTCTGTGCTGGTGCACGCCGGGGCCGGTGGGGTGGGGTCGGCGGCGATCCAGCTCGCTCGGCACCTCGGCGCGGAGGTGTTCGCCACCGCGCATCCGGCCAAGTGGCCCGTACTGCACGCGCAAGGCCTCACGACGGACCGGGTCGCATCCTCCCGGGATCTCGCCTTCCGTGAGCGTTTCCAGGTCCTGGACGTGGTGCTCAACTCGCTGGCCGGCGAGTTCGTGGACGCCTCCCTCGACGTGCTGGCCCCGGGCGGGCGGTTTCTCGAGATGGGCAAGACCGACATCCGGTCCGCCGATGATCTGCGCGAGCAGCGACCCGGGCTGAGCTACCAGGCGTTCGACCTGATGGACGCCGGTATCGACCGCATCCAGGAAATGCTCCAGGAGGTGGCCCGGCTCTTCGCGGCCGGCGCGCTGAAGCCGTTGCCGGTCACGGCCTTCGACGTGCGCCGGGGACAGGACGCCTTCCGGCACATGAGCCAGGCCCGGCACGTCGGCAAGCTCGTGCTGACGATCCCGCACGCCCCCGCCCCCGACGGGACGGTCCTGATCACCGGCGGCACCGGAGGCCTGGCCGGCGCGGTGGCGCGGCACCTGGTCACCGAACACGGCACGCGTCATCTGCTGCTGCTGAGCCGCCGCGGGCCGGACGCGCCGGGGGCAGCGGAACTGATCGCGGACCTGACCCGCAGCGGCGCAACGGCCCAGGTGCTGGCCTGCGACGTGACCGACCGGGCGGCGCTGGCCGAGGCACTGGCGGTCGTCTCCCCGGACCACCCCCTGACCGGCGTCGTGCACACCGCGGGCATCATCGAGGACGGCCTGCTCGGCTCGATCACCCGCGAGCAGTTGGACCGCGTACTCGCACCCAAGGTCGACGCGGCCTGGCACCTGCACGAGCTCACGCGCGACCTGGATCTCGCGATGTTCGTGGTGTTCTCGTCCCTGGCCGGCTTCATGGGCGGCGGCGGGCAGAGCAACTACGCCGCCGGAAACGTGTTTTTGGACGCGCTCATGCAGCACCGCCGCCGCGCGGGCCTGCCGGGCCTGTCGATGGCGTGGGGCGCCTGGACGACCGAGATCGGCCTGGTCGGCACCCTGTCGGAGGTCGACATCGCGCGGATGGCCCGGTCGGCCATGCCTCCCATGTCCGTCGAACAGGGCCTCGACCTGTTCGACCGCGCGCTCGGCACCGGCCACCCGGTCCTCGGCCTGACCCGGCTGAAGGTCCAGGCGCTGCGGGCTCAGCACGACGCCCCGCTGTGGCGCGCGCTGACCGGTGGCATCGCGCGCCGCACCGCCGACAACACCCGCGCGGGCCGCCACGGGCTAGGCGAGCGTCTCGCCGCACTTCCCGCAGCCGAGCGCCGGCAGATCCTCACCGACCTCGTCCGCGATGCCGCCGCGGCCGTGCTCGGGCACGCCTCCGGCACGCAGATCAACGCCGACCAGCCGTTCAGCGACCTCGGCTTCGACTCGCTGACCTCCGTCGAGCTGCGGAACCTGCTGCGCGCCCGGACCGGCGTCAGCCTCGCAGCGGGCGCGGTGTTCGACTATCCGACCGTCGCCCGCCTGGCCGCGCACCTGGCGACCGGCTTCGGTGAGCCGGAGACCCCGGAGACGACCACGATGCCGGCGCCGGTGTCGGTCACCGGTGACCCGATCGTCATAGTCGGCATGGCCTGCCGCTTCCCGGGCGGGGTGGCCGACCCCGACGACCTGTGGCAGCTCGTCGCCGGCGGCATCGACGGCGTCACTCCCTTTCCGGCCGACCGCGGCTGGGACCTCGACGCGCTCCTCGGCGCCGATGGGTCCGCGGCGTCGGCCACGGCCGAGGGCGGCTTCCTCGCCGGCGCCGGCGAGTTCGACGCCGCCTTCTTCCGTATCTCCCCGCGCGAGGCCCTGGCCACCGACCCGCAGCAGCGTTTGCTGCTGGAAGTGTCGTGGGAGGCCCTGGAACGGGCGGGAATCGATCCCGGAACGCTGGCCGGCAGCCCGACCGGCGTCTTCGCGGGGGCCTTCGGATCGGGGTACGGGGAACTAGTCGCCCGCTCCGGCGAGCAGCTCCAGGGCCATCTCATCACCGGCGCAGCGGGCAGTGCGATCTCGGGGCGGGTTGCGTATGCGTTGGGGCTGGAGGGTCCCGCGGTCAGTGTGGACACGGCGTGTTCGTCGTCGCTGGTGGCGATGCATCTGGCTGCGCAGGCGTTGCGGGCGGGGGAGTGCTCGTTGGCGCTGGCCGGCGGCGTGACCGTCATGGCCACTGCGGATGCCTTCGTGGGCTTCACCGTGCAGGGTGGTCTGTCCCCGGATGGCCGGTGCCGGTCGTTCGCCGACAGTGCTGACGGGACGGGTTGGTCCGAGGGCGTCGGTGTGGTGGTGTTGGAGCGGTTGTCCGACGCTCGCCGTAACGGTCACGAGGTGCTTGCGGTGATGCGGTCGAGTGCGGTGAATCAGGATGGTGCGTCGAATGGTCTGACGGCTCCGAACGGTCCGTCTCAGCAGCGGGTGATTCGTCAGGCGCT
>NZ_JBEYFC010000593.1:0-4907 GCF_040634175.1 Streptomyces sp. NPDC007162 | reverse complement strand
TGTAGTTTTAGTTGGGTTGTTGGTTTGGTTTTTTTGTTCCGACCGGCCGCCCGTTTCCGGATGACCTGCTACTTGATGCGGAGCTCGGCGAGTTGGAGGCGGTACCTCGTGCTTTCGTCCGCGGCGGGCTTGCCGAGCTTGGTGGCCTTCAGACGTAGGTAGCGGCCGGTGGCGGAAGTGAGGGTGTAGGTCTGGGCGGCTCCGTTGGGATCGGGCTCGGCGGTGAGGGTACGAGCGGTGGTGTAGGCGGTGGATCCGTCGGGGCGGGTCTGGATCGTGAAGTCCACGGGGAAGCCCGCTGTGCCGCCGCCGGCTGCTGCGGTGTCGGTGCGGGGGTGGAGGGTGACGGAGCCGATGGCCCTGTCGGATCCGAGGTCGACCTCGATCCATACCGGCGTGGCGCTGATGTCGGCGGAGGGGAAGTCGATGCTGGTGAAGCCCTTGGCGCCGGCCGCGCTGGCGGTGGTGCCGTCGAGGAGCCTGGTCTTGCCCCAGTCGCCGTTCTCCAGCGTGTAGTTGGCGGTGACAGTGGTCGCGGCGGTGGGGACGGTGAGTTCGGCGAGCTGGAGGCGGTACTTGGTGGTCTCGTCGACGGGAGGCGTCCCGAGCCTGGTGGCCTGCAGGCGTACGTAACGGGCGGTGGTGGTCTTGAAGCCGTACGTCTGCACCAGCCCGCCCGGATTGGGTTCGGCCGTGACGGTGCGGACGGTGGTGTAGGTGCTGGAGCCGTCGGGGCGGGTCTGGATGGTGAAGTCGACGGGGAAGCCCGCTGTGCCGCCGCCGACCGCGGGGGTGTCGGTGCGGGGGAAGAGGCGTACGGCGTCGAGGTCGGTGTCGGCGCCGAGGTCGATCTCGACCCAGACGGGGTTCGCGCTGACGTCGGCTGAGGGGAAGTCGTTGCTGGTGTAGCCCTTGGCCGCGGTCACGCTGGTGAGCTTGCCGTCGGTGAGCCGGTTCTTGCCCCAGTCGCCGTTTTCCAGGCTGCTGTTGCTGGTGACGGACCGGCCGAGGGCGACGTTGTCGAGGCGGCCGGCGCCGGTGACCGTGAACGTCCAGTTGCCGGGCTGGAGGGTGAAGTAGACGTAGGACGCGTCCTTGCTCGTGTAGCCGAGGCCGGGGATGCTGCCGGTGGCTGCGCCGCCCGTGAAGACGGTGGTCCCGTTGGCCTTGACGACAGGTGCGGATCCGCCGTAGGTCGGCACCCCGACCCGCGCGGTGGAGCCACTCGGAGAGGTCAGGGTCAGGGTCACCTGGGTGCCGTCGCGCGTGATGCCGAAGCGGATGTCGCCCTTGACGGTCGGCGTGACCGTGTTGATCTTCGTGAGGGTGCCGGTCTGCGGGACGACGTCGTACGTCTCCCAGCCGGGCTTGGTGGGCCGGATGCCGGCGGCGTAGGCGGACAGTGTGTACAGGGGGCCGCCGTTCCAGGCGTGGTTGTCGGTGCCGCCCGCCTTGTCCCATATCTCCCACAGGGTGTAGCAGGTGGGGTCGGCGACCTGAGCGGCGTAGCGGTTGCGCATCCGTTCCTCGGCGACGGTGGCCGAGCCCATCAGATACAGCGCCTCCAGGACGTAGAACTCCATGTAGGGACTGGCGTTGAGGTGGGTGCGCAGCACCTCGGTGATCGCCCGGTGGCGGGAGGCCGGGGCGAGGCCGGCGACGACGGCGAGGCCGTTGGCGCGGTCATCGGTGTCGCCGCTGTAGCCGGGTGAACGGTACGCGTTGCTGGAGGAGTTCCACAGGGCGCGGTCGAAGTTGGCTTTGATGCTGTCGCGCTGTGCCTGCCAGCCGGCGATGTCCCCGCTGTTGCCGCTGAGGCCGGCGAGGGTGATGGCCGTGTCGAGGGCCAGGTAGTACCAGCTGTTGTCCAGGACGCGGGCGTCGATGTTGCTGCCCCAGTCCTCCCAGTCCCAGTCTCCGGCGCGGTGGTTGACCAGGCCGTCGCTGTCCAGGCTCCACAGGTTCAGATACGCCTTCACCGCCGGGTAGGTGCCGGAGACGGCGTCGGTGTTGCCCGTGTAGAGGTGGTACGTGCCGAAGGCCCACACGGAAGCGAGCATCTGGACGGGCAGTTCGGCGGTCCAGATGGTGGAGGGGATCGGCGAGTAGAGCACACCGCTCGGCTTCTGCCAGGCCGTCAGCTGGGCGATGGCTTTGGCGCCGAGGGCGTGGGAGCGGGTGTCGAAGGTGTAGAAGCCTTCCTTGAGCTGGTTGACCACATCGCCCCACCACTGGGCGCGCTCACGCGTGGGGCAGTCCATGTAGTTGTCGCGCATGTTGACGTACATCGTGCGCGCCGCCTTGCCCCACAGGGTGTCGAAGAAGGCCTCGCTGCTGCTGAAGGAGCCGGCGAAGTCGGTGTCGTAGCCGGACTCCCGGTATTTCAGATCCAGGATGGTGACGCCCGAGGGGATCGTGTACTTCACCGCCGTGCCGCTCATCCAGGCAAGCGCCTCGAACTCCTGGACCCCGCCCGCGCAGACGTAGGTGGCGCGAACATTGTTCTCCGCCCCGGGTGTGAGGCCGGTGAGGCCATCGCCGTCGGCGTAGTGGTCGGTCTGCATACCGATCACCGCGCCGGCCGGGGCGTTCACTTTCAGATAGGGCGTGACCTGGAGGTTCGAGGGCAAGGTGGCCGTGATGGCAGCGGCGCCCTGCCCCGTGGACGGCAGCGACGTCGCGTTGCTGTAGGCCTTCAGGCCCGAATACCGGAACTGCGGTACCGGTCGCTGGACGAGATCGCTCCAGGGCGCGGCACCGGCGGCTCCGTAGTCGGTGGGGGCACTCCACGTGCTGTCGTCGAAGCCGGTCGATTCCCACGCGGTCATGGCGGTGGCGCTGCGGGCGTCGTAGTAGATGTTCGACTCGGGCAGGCGGAAGTTGACCTGGGTGCCGTTGGTGTTGTTCGAGTAGCCCGGATGGACGGTGTGCCTCCAGCTGGTGTCGCTGACGAGGCGGGTGGTGGTGGAATCGGTGGTGACGTCGGACTGGAACAGCAGACCGCCGCTGCCGCTGCTGCTGTGCGAGAAGCCCTGCTTGCCGAAGTGCCACACCAGCAGCGCCACCGTGTTGCGCCCGCTGGTGAGGTACGGGGCGAGGTCGATCACATCGTAGTAGGTGCCGGTGCGGTTGGGGCCGCGCTTGAGCTGCCCGTCGAAAACGACGAGCGTGCCGTTGACCCACAGCCAGTACTTGGAGTCCGCCGCGATCTGCGTCATCGCCTTCGACGGCGCGGAGCCCAGCGTGAACGATCTGCGGAACGCCACCCACTGGTTCGCCGAACTGGACGACGCCCAGATCCACTTGGCGGTCCAGGAGGCGGCGGCCGACGCCGCGGGAGCCAGCCCCGGAAGGAACACCGAACCGAGAGTGGGCGCGAGCGCCACGGCTATGGCCGAGCGCAGGGCAGACCGGCGCGTTACAGAGGACATGCGGGCTCCTGCTGTCGATGTGCGGGGGAGGCGAAGAGGAGAGGCGTCCTGGAGGCCTGGGAGGGGGGCCGCCGTGGTCCACCGAATTTTGAATCGTTTCATTTACGTGTTTGCAGCGGGGATTCTTCGCCGCCGTGCAAGTGGGTGTCAAGACCTATGCAGTCGGCGTCCTGCAGGCCATTCGCCGCGTTTGGCTCCGGCGATCCGAATGAGAACGTTGTCGTGAATCTTGTCAAGGCAGCCACAGGGCCGCTCGAGGGGCACGTACACCAGGCCCGGCCAGCACGGCTCGCCGCGCGGATCCGCAGCCACCGGCACATCGAGAACCAGATCCAGTAGCAGGCGTGCCGTGCGGCTGGCGCACCACCGAAACCGTCTACGCCATCATCCACCTGCGCGTCCACAAAGCCGGACCGGCACATGTAGCCGCATGGATCCGCGGGCGCTGGGCCATCGAGAACAAGATTCCCCGGGGTCGCGATGTCACCTCGACGGCGACCGCAGCCAGGTCCGCACGGGCATCGGACCTGAAGCCAGGGCCGCGATACGCAACGCCGTCATCGGCGCGTTACGCACTGCCGGAATCACCACCAGCGCCGCCTGCACCCGACATCACGCCCGCGATAGGAGTCGCCCACGGGCCCTCCTCCTCGGCATCACCTGACGACATTGCCGAGGCCCTGGGTGCAACCCCCAGCAGTGGAGCCATTGCCGGGGACAGCGGAGACGCCGAACAACGCCCGACTGTCGCATGTCAGGTTTGTCCGGCGGCACGCGGCAACGACCAGTACCTGCCGGTCCGTTGGCCGTGATCACGGCCGGCCTCGTAACGTGCCGTTGCCGCACCATCTTCAGCCGGCTCAGAAACACCATTCAGGTCGCGCCTAGCTGCTGTCGCAGGGACACCACATGCCTTCGCAGTGCGGCCGCTCGGCCGCGCCGCGAAGCCACTTTCGGCAGCCCCTTCGCCACCGATCCTCCTGGGGCAAGGTCACCAGGAAGAACGGCAAGCTCTTCGCGCACGTCTTCAGCTGGCCCACGAGCGGCACCCTGCAGATCCCGGCGGTCTGCAACACGGTCAACCGCGTCGACCACCGCGCCCCAGCGCCAACGACTCCGTCGTCTGTGTGGAGGTCAACGGCATGCCAGCTGTCCTGGTCAATGGCGTCTACCGACTGGTCTGCGCCCAGAGCGGCAAGGCTCTTCGTCCCGGGCCCGCCACCCGACATCTCCTTCGGCACCCCGGCCGTCACCCGGACGGACCGGGTGGCGACGATCACCGGGATCGGAATCCCCCCATCGACGGGCCCGCTGCCCACCTGGCAGCACGGGAGCCGACACTGACAGCACGTCCGATTCCGGCACACGCAGCACGCTCACGACTCCGCGTGAGTCCGAGCCCCGCCACACACGGACTCGGCGTTCTCCGATTCCGGAGAGGCGCCGTGACGGCGGCGGTGGGGGCGGCCCCCCACC
>NZ_JBEYFC010000592.1:0-4933 GCF_040634175.1 Streptomyces sp. NPDC007162 | reverse complement strand
CTGCTGCCGACCCTGACCGCCCTGGAGAACATCACCCTCCCGATGGACATAGCGGGCCGCAAGCCCGACAAGGAGTGGCTGGACAGCGTGATCGGGATGGTCGGCCTCAAGGACCGGCTCGGCCACCGACCCTCGCAGCTCTCCGGCGGCCAGCAGCAGCGCGTCGCCGTCGCCCGCGCCCTCGCCTCCCGGCCCGAGATCATCTTCGGTGACGAGCCGACCGGGAACCTCGACTCCCGCTCCGGCGCCGAAGTGCTGGGCTTCCTGCGCAACTCGGTACGCGAGCTGGGCCAGACGGTGGTCATGGTGACCCACGACCCGGTCGCCGCCGCCTACGCCGACCGCGTGGTCTTCCTCGCCGACGGCCGGATCGTCGACGAGATGTACCGCCCGACCGCCGAGACCGTCCTCGACTTCATGAAGCAGTTCGACGCGAAGGGCCGTACCAGCTGATGTTCCGCACCGCCCTGCGCAACGTCCTCGCGCACAAGGCCCGGCTGCTGATGACCGTGCTCGCCGTCATGCTCGGCGTCGCGTTCGTCTCCGGCACCCTCGTCTTCACCAACACGATTTCGGACGCCTACCAGAACAGCTCCGCCAAGGGCTTCAAGGGCGTCGACGTCGCCGTCACCGCCAAGTACCAGGACTCCAAGGGCGACAAGGTCGGCAGGACGCCCGACCTCACCCAGGCGGTGCTCGACAAGGCCGCGAAGGTCCCCGGGGCCGCCTCCGCCACCGGGGTCGTCTCCGGCTTCACCGCCATCGCCGACAAGGACGGCAAGCTGATCGGCGGCGGCTGGCAGTCCGAGGGCGGCAACTACTGGGGCACCAAGGACGCCCGCTACCCCCTCGTCGGCGGCCACGCGCCGAGCGGCGCCGAGGAGGTGCTGATCGACTCCAAGACCGCCGAGCGGGCCGGCTACCAGGTCGGCGACACCGTGCGCCTCTCGGTGAACGGCCCGGTCCTCACCCCGAGGATCGCCGGCGTCTTCACCACCGACGACGGCAACGTCACGGCCGGCGGCAGCCTCGCCCTGTTCGACACGGCGACCGCGCAGCAGCTGTTCGGCAAGAAGGGCGCGTACGACGAGATCGACGTGACCGCGAAGTCCGGCACCGGCCAGGGGGCCCTCAAGTCCCAGCTGGACGCGGCCCTCCCGAAGAAGCTCGTGGAGACCACCACCGGGAAGAAGCTCGCCGCCGACCAGGCGGCGCAGATCTCCAGCAGCATGAGCGGCCTGCGCCAGGGCCTGCTGGTCTTCGCCGGTATCGCGCTGTTCGTGGGCACCTTCATCATCGCCAACACCTTCACCATGCTGGTCGCCCAGCGCACCAAGGAACTGGCGCTGCTGCGGGCGGTGGGCGCCTCCCGCCGCCAGGTGACCCGTTCGGTGCTGATCGAGGCGTTCGTGGTCGGCGCGGTGGCCGGCGTGACCGGTCTGGTCGCCGGTATCGGCATCGGCGCCGGACTGCGCTCGCTGCTCGGCTCGTTCGGCGCGACCGTCCCGGACGGCCCCCTGGTGATCACGCCGGGCACGGTGGCCGCCGCGCTCGCCGTCGGCGTCGTCATCACCATGCTGGCCGCCTGGCTGCCCGGCCGCCGCGCCGCGAAGATCCCGCCGGTCGCCGCGATGAGCGCCCTGCACGCGGCCCCGACCACCAAGTCCCTGGTGCTGCGCAACACGATCGGCGCCCTGTTCTCGGCGGCGGGCGTGGCGGTGATCCTGGCGGCGACGACCATGAGCGGCAGCGACGGCCAGGCCCCGATGGGGCTCGGCGCGGTCCTCCTCATCATCGGTGTCTTCGTCCTCACCCCGCTGCTCTCCCGCCCGCTGATCGCGGCCGCCGCCCCGCTGCTGCGCGGGTTCGGCGTGTCCGGGAAGCTGGCACGCCAGAACTCGGTGCGCAACCCGCGCCGTACCGCCGCCACCGCCTCCGCGCTGATGATCGGCCTGACCCTGATCACCGGTATGACGGTGATGGCGGGCAGCCTGCAGAAGTCCATCGACCGGATGGCGAGTTCCGCAATCCGCGCGGACTACGTCGTCTCGATGGCCAACGGCAATCCGCTCTCCCCCGACGTCGCGAAGAAGGTAGCGGCCACGGACGGCGTCACCGCCTCCAGCCCGCTGCGCAACGCGGCCTCCCGGATCGACGGCGACACCGAGTTCCTGACCGGTGTGAACGGGGCGGCGATCGGGAAGCTGACCGACCTCACGGTCGACAGCGGCGCCTTCCGGGTCGGCGGCTCGGACGTCGTCGTGGACGACGACACCGCCAAGTCGCACGGCTGGAAGGCGGGTTCCGCCTTCACCGTCCACTTCGAGGACGGCAGGGCGCGGCGGATGACGGTCGCCGGGGTCTACCAGGGCAACCAGATGATCAACGGGATCATGCTCGACAGCGCCACCCTCGCCCCGCACGAGACCGACCCCGCCGACATGCAGGTCATGGTCAAGACGGCGGACGGAGCGTCGAGCGCCACCAAGGACAAGCTGGAGAAGGCCCTCGGCTCCAACCCGGCGATCAAGGTCCAGGACAAGCAGGACCTGTCCAACTCCATCGCACAGGCGTTCACGCTGATCCTGAACATGGTCTACGGCCTGCTCGCGATGGCGGTGATCGTCGCGGTCCTCGGTGTCGTCAACACCCTGGCCATGTCGGTGTTCGAACGCTCCCAGGAGATCGGCATGCTGCGCGCGATCGGCCTGGACCGCAAGGCGGTCAAGCGGATGGTCCGTCTGGAGTCCCTGGTCATCTCGCTCTTCGGCGGAGTGCTCGGTATCGGCCTGGGCGTGTTCTTCGGCTGGGCGGCCGGGCAGCTGGTCGGCGCGAAGATGTCCACGTACGAACTGGTCCTGCCGTGGACCAGGATGGCGGTCTTCCTCCTGCTGGCCGGCGTGGTCGGCGTGCTGGCCGCCCTGTGGCCGGCCCGGCGCGCGGCCCGCCTGAACATGCTGTCGGCGATCAAGTCCGAGTAGCGGCGGGTACGCCGAAGGGGCCCCACACGAGCGACGTGGGGCCCCTTTTCGCGTCCTACGGGTTCCAGGTGCGGGTGCGCAGCGGCAGCCCGGAGGCACCCGACTCGGGCGTCCGCACGGCCAGCACCTGGTTGACGCCGATGCGGTTGCGTTCGAAGGCGAGCGCGCAGGCGGCCATGTACAGCCGCCAGACGCGGGCCCGGCCGGGGCTGGTCAGCTGGACCCCGCGCCGCCACTCGGCCTCCAGGTTGGCCACCCAGCGGCGCAGGGTGCGGGCGTAGTGCTCACGGATCGACTCCACGTCCCGCACCTCGAACCCGGCCCGTTCCAGCTGGGTGACGGTGGTGCCGATCGGGGCGAGTTCGCCGTCCGGGAAGACGTAGGCGTCGATGAACTCGTCGACGTTGTAGGCCGACTCGTCGCGCTGCGGGCGCCGCGCGATCTGGTGGTTGAGCAGCCGCCCGCCGGGCTTCAGCAGCCCGTACAGGTCCTGCGCGTACTCCAGGTACCGATCGGCCCCCACGTGCTCGGCCATCCCGATCGACGAGATCGCGTCGTACGGCCCGTCCCTGACGTCCCGGTAGTCCTGGACCCTGATCTCCACCCGGTCCGTCAGACCCTCGTCCGCGACCCGTTTACGGGCGTACGCGGCCTGCTCCTGGGAGAGGGTCACCCCGACGACGCTCACGCCGTGCTCCCGGGCCGCGTGGATCGCCATGGAACCCCAGCCGCAACCGACGTCGAGCAGCCGCCGGCCGGGGGTCAGGCCCAGCTTGGCGCAGACGAGTCCGAGCTTGTCGCGCTGCGCGGTCTCCAGGGTGTCCGCGTCGCCGTCGGCCCCCCAGTAGGCGCACGAGTACACCATCGACGGGCCGAGGACGAGTTCGTAGAAGTCGTTGCCCACGTCGTAGTGATGGCTGATGGCCTGCCGGTCGCTGTGGCGGGTGTGCAGGTGCCGGCGTCTGCGCACCTCCTCGCGGGGCGGGGCGGGCGGCAGGGGCGGCCCGGTGAGTCTCAGCAGGTCCCGGACGGCGGCCCGCACCCCGGGATCGCGCAGCGCCTGGCCGAGCGTACGGCCGTCCTCCCCGCGCTCCCAGACGAGACCGGCCACCGCCTCCAGGGCGGTGTAGAGGTCGCCCTCGATCTCCAGGTCGCCGGAGACCCAGGCGCGGGCCAGGCCCAGTTCACCCGGTTTGAACAACATGCGGCGCAGGGCACGGCGGTTGCGCAGGACGAGCGCCGGCGCGTCCGGCGGTCCGGCCTGCGATCCGTCCCAGGCCCGCAGCCGTACCGGGAGCGGGACTCCCAGCACCTGCTCCGCAATACTCCTCAGCCGCGACGCGGCGTCGGCCATGGTGCACACCTCCAAGACGTCGATCCCGGATGCCGGGTACCACGTAAACACCGCTGGAGCCCGGCCGCACTCCCCCGTCCGCGTTACAACTGGGCAAAACAGCTGTATCGGCCATGCAGTTCGCCGGGTTCCGGGAACGCCGAAGGACCTCCCGCACCACGGATGGCGGGAGGTCCTTCGGGTGGTTCAGCGACCGGTGACCGCGGTCAGGAGGCCTTGGCCTTCTCCTCGGCCTTGGGGGCGGCGACCGGCGCCGGCTTGGCGGCCTCGTAGAACTCCTCGCGGGGGTTCTCCATGGCGCCCAGGGACACGACCTCGCGCTTGAGGAACATGCCGAGGGTCCAGTCGGCGAAGATGCGGATCTTGCGGTTCCAGGTCGGCATCGCCAGACCGTGGTAGCCACGGTGCATGTACCAGGCGAGACGGCCCTTGAGCTTGATCTTCGTCTTGCCCAGGACGATCATCGCGACGCCCTTGTGCAGACCCAGACCGGCGACCGCACCCTTGTTGGAGTGGCAAGGCCGCCGCGCAGATCGACCGGCCCTGACACCGCGTCCTCGCCACACCGCCCGCACCCGTCCCGCGCCAGAAACGAGTG
>NZ_JBEYFC010000591.1:0-4961 GCF_040634175.1 Streptomyces sp. NPDC007162 | reverse complement strand
GGGGGCCGGGCGGCCGGGGGCCGCAGCCTCGTCCGCGGCGGGTGGGCGCACCGCGTGGGCCGCCGCGCCGGTGTTCGTGCTGTGCGGGGTGGCGCACGCCCCGCGCCAGTGGGGCGGGGCGCCGGCGCTCGCGTCGGCCGTGCCCGCGCTGTGCCTGCTCCTCGCGTTCGCGCTGACGATCCCCGCGGCACGCCTGGTCGCGGCCTCGGCGGGGTTCGTGGGCGCCGCCGTGCTCGCCGCCGGACCGGTGCTGGACTCCCGGTTCGGGGCCCGGCCGGGGCTCCGGCGGCTGTCCGGGACGCTCTACGGCACGCCGGTCCCGTCGTGGCTCCCGGGCGCGGTCGCGGCGGCGGCGGCGCTCGCCGCCCTGACCGTGCTGGTGCTGATGCTGGCCGGCACGCGTGGCACCGCTCGGCGTCAGCCCGGCGCCACCGGCCGCAGCACCAGGTGACCGTCCTCCCGAGCGGCGGCCATGGCGAACGGGACGGTGTCCGCCTCCAGACACAGCGGTACGTCCTCGGGGTGGACGCCCTGCCAGCCGAGCCGCAACCCCTCGGCGAGCCGCGCGGCCGCGTGGGAGTTCCGGGCCCGCGCCAGGTAGGGGTCCGGCGCCAGAGCGGCGTCGCCCACACACCCGGCGATGTACTCGGCACAGGCCAGATCCTCGTCGGCCGCCCCGCCGTCCCCCGTGACGACGTAGGTGACCGCCTCGGGCCGCTCACGCCGCAGCACGGCGGCGGTGGCCCCGGCGACCACGAAACTCGCGCACAGCAGCAGCCGCGCCCCGGCCACCGCCAGCGCCCCGGTCGTCCCGGCGGTGGTCTTCTGGACGACCGTGCGGCCCGCGACGTCCAGTGAGCGCAGTTCGGCCGGGGAGTTGGCCAGGTCGAACCCCGGCACCACCGGCCCGTCCTGGAACGCCAGCCAGCCCGGGTGCCGCGCCTTCAACTCCAGGGCCTCGTCCAGGGTTTCGGCGAAGACGATCCGCTCCGCACCCCGCGCGAAGGCCCCGGCGGCCACCGTGAAGGCCCGCATCACGTCGATGACGACGGCCACCTCGGGCGTCGAGGAAAGACCGGGGACCCCGGTGAAGGTGCTTCTCATCACCCCATGATGCCCGGCGAGTTCAGAGCTCCGGGTCCTCCGCGGGCAGGGCCGCGCGCATGGACCGCAGGGCCAGCAGCAGGACGCCGATGTCGTCCAGGTAGATCGGGTCGGGCAGCAGGTCGGTCGGCAGCACCAGATAGAGGACCGCGCCCCAGAACACCCAGCGCGAGCCGGTCGGCAGTCCGGCCCGGCGCAGCGTGCGCCGGGTGCGGACCAGCCGCACGAGTACGGCGATCGCCCCGGCGAGCAGGGCCGCGGCGACGATCGCGCAGATCACGAGCACGGTCGTGGTGGTGTCCATGGCTGTCCTGTCGTCCGGCCCCGGTCCGCCCCGGGGCCCCTCACTGGTCCGTCTTCCCGGTTTACCGGTCCGGCTGCTGCCCCGTCCTCCCGGTTTCCCCCTCGGGCACCGCGATCGGCTCCGCGCTCTCCCTCGGAGCCCGCAGACCCTTGAAGGCGCGGGTCAACTGCTGCAAGGGCGAAGCGGGTTGGGGCACCGGTGCGACGGGGGCGGGGGTGTCACGGAGGGCGGCCAGCGCCTCGTGGGCCCGTTCGGCCGACTCCCGGTACAGGTCCCGTGACCTGGTCATGGCCTCCAGCGCCTCCGCGTACTGCGCGACGAGCCCCCGCTCCCGGTCGAGCTGCTCCTGAAGCGTCATCAGGGTCCAATTGTCGCGCAGGTCGGCCAACGCCTCCTCGGTGCCCTGTGGCGCGGGCCTGGGCAGCGCGGCGAACCGGCCCAGCAGGGCGATCAGTTCGGTGGGCTCCGAGCCGTCGAGGAAGACGCTGCGCACCGTGTACTCGTGCGGGTCGTAACCGGACGGCGCGGGGTCCGGCGGCAGCAGCACGGCTCCGCCGCGCGGGACCTCCACTCCGAGGTCGCGCAGCGCCCAGTTGACGGCCCGGAACTGCTCCGGCGCCGCCCGGTGTTCCACGACGCGGTGGGCCAGGGCGGGCGGCAGGCGCCGTACCAGGGGGAGGCGGCCGAGCGTGTCGGGCGTCATCGCCTCGTGCACGACGAGGTTGACGCACCAGGCGTCCTTCGCGGCGTCGCGCAGGACCCGGCGCATGTCCTTGTCGTCGGCGGGCAGCGGGTTGACGGTGCGCAGCCGCAGGCCCGCCACCGCCGGGTGGTAGTCCCAGGCGGCCTCGCCGCCGTCACCGGCCTCGTCGCCGTCGGGCCAGAACATCGTGGCCGGGGAGGGCCAGGCCTCGTCCCAGGGCCGCTCGGCCTCGGCGACGAGCTGCCACTCCCGCCCGGCCTGCCGGCCCTCGTGCGCCACGAGGGTGAGCCGGGCGCGGACCGTGACCGTGCCGTCGTCGACCCGCCAGCGGGCCTCGAAGAGCCGCTGGTCGGATTCCTCCGGCACGGGGGGTTCGGCGAAGTCGTCGAGGGCGCCGGTCTCCTTGCGCAGGCGCAGGATCCGGCGGATCACCTCCTCGGAGTCCGGGCCCGTGTGGCGGCCACGGGCGGGCCAGACGGACTGCGGAAGGGCGGCGTGGTCGGTGGCGGAGTTCGACATGGGCCAATCTGCTGACGGGAGGGGAGTGCGCCTCCCAGTATCACCGCCCGGGAGCGTGTCAAACAGAGCGGGGGCCGCCCGCGCACGGGGAGTGCGCCCGGCAGCCGGGGTGTGGACCGTGTGCGTCGTACGACGCCGGTTCACCCGTGCCCCTGGCCCGCCGGGCCCCGCACAATGGTGCGCGAACGGGGCCCGCCCGTCCATCCGCTTCGGGGCGGGCCCCGTTCACGCAGTCGTCGGTGTCTACGCGTGGCTGCCGTAGGGCCGTGTGATGATCTCCATGCCGTGGCCGGCCGGATCCATGAAGTACAGGCCCCGGCCCCCGTGGTGGTGGTTGATCTCTCCGGGCTGCTCCAGGCGCGGATCCGCGTAGTACGTGATCCCGGCCCGCCGGATTCGCTCGAAGGCCGCGTCGAACTCCTGGTCGGAAACCAGGAACGCGTAGTGCTGCATGACGATCGACTCCGCCGGAACGGCGGCGAAGTCCAGGGTGACCCCGTTTCCGGTGGCCACGGGAAGGAAGGGGCCCCACTCGGTCCCGACCTCGAGTCCCAGCACGTGTGCCAGGAACTCGGCGGACTCCCGGTTGTCCCGGGCGTGGACGATGGTGTGGTTCAACTCGACTGACATGGGTGGAATGCCTCCGCAAGGCACCTCACGGCACCTCCATGCCTCACCCGGCCGGTGACCGACACGCGATGCGTGCGCATGATCCTAGGACATTCCCGGTGCCCGCGAGAGGGGGCCGACGCATCGCTGTCGCCGGCGAAGCGCCGTCGGCCCCCTGCCCCCCTGTGTCAGGCGCCGCTCTCGCGGAGCATGTCCTCGCGCTCGACGAGCTTCACGCGCTCACGGCCCTGCGGCTCGCCCAGCGCCTTCTCGGCGGCGTCCAGCCGGTACCAGCCCTCCCAGGTGGTGAAGCGGACGTTCCGCTCGGCGAGGAAGGCGTCCACGGCCTCCGGCGCGGGCGTCTCGGGGGTGTGCAGCCGGCCGCCCGCGTAGTCCGCCAGCAGGTTGGACACCGTCTCGTTGGCGTCGCCCTTGGTGTGGCCGATCAGACCGACGGGGCCGCGCCGGATCCAGCCGGTGACGTAGGTCGACCGGAGGTGGTTGCCGCCCTCCTCGATGACCCGGCCGCCCTCGTCCGGGACGGTGCCCGAGTCGATGTCCCAGGGGAGCTTCGGCAGCTTGTCGGAGAGGTAGCCGACGGCGCGGTAGATCGCGGTGACGTCCCAGTCCTTGAACTCGCCGGTGCCCTTGACGTTGCCGGTGCCGTCCAGGGCGGTGCGCTCGGTGCGCAGCCCGACGACCTTGCCGTCCGCGCCGAGGATCTCCACCGGGGACTCGAAGAAGTGCAGGAAGAGCTTGTGCGGGCGGTCGCCGACGTCGCGGATCGCCCAGTTCTCCAGGGTCTTGGCGACCATGTCGGCCTGCTTGTTGCCGCGCCGGGTCTCGATCGATCCTGCGTCGTAGTCGATGTCCTCGGGGTCGACGATGACCTCGATGTTGGGGGAGTGGTCCAGCTCCCGCAGCTCCATCGGGGAGAACTTCGCCTGCGCCGGGCCGCGGCGGCCGAAGACGTGCACTTCGAGGGCCTTGTTGGCCTTGAGGCCGTCGTAGACGTTCGGCGGGATCTCCGTCGGGAGCAGCTCGTCGGCGGTCTTGGCGAGGACGCGGGCCACGTCCAGGGCGACGTTGCCGACGCCGAGCACCGCGACCTTCTCGGCCTCCAGCGGCCAGGTGCGCGGCACGTCCGGGTGGCCGTCGTACCAGGAGACGAAGTCGGCGGCGCCGTAGGAGCCGTCCAGCTCGATGCCGGGTATGCGCAGCTCGCGGTCGGCGGTCGCGCCGGTCGAGAAGATCACGGCGTCGTAGAAGGAGCGCAGGTCGTCGAGGCTGATGTCGGACGGGTAGTCCACGTTGCCGAAGAGCCGGATCTGCGGCTTGTCGAGCACCTGGTGCAGGGCGGTGATGATGCCCTTGATGCGCGGGTGGTCGGGGGCGACGCCGTAGCGGATCAGGCCGAACGGGGCGGGCATCCGCTCGAAGAGGTCGATGGACACGCCGGGCTCGGCGGCCACCTCGGACTTGAGCAGGGCGTCGGCGGCGTAGATCCCGGCCGGGCCGGCTCCGACGATGGCTACCCGCAGAGGGCGCGGCATGATCAGGTTCCCTTCGAGCGGTGGCAATCGATCGAGTGAGGACAATCGATCTCGAACGGGAAGCCTAAACTAAGGCAGTCCTAAGTTAGTACGCGGGTCGGGACGTCACCCCGGGCGCGGGCTGGCCGAGCCGGCTGCGGACCTGCACCTGGCGGCCTGTGCCCGCGTC
>NZ_JBEYFC010000590.1:0-4972 GCF_040634175.1 Streptomyces sp. NPDC007162 | reverse complement strand
GTGGCGTCCGTGCACCCGTTGGTCCGGGTGCACCCGCACAGCGGTGAGCGGGTGCTGTACGTCAACGGCTACTACGTCGAGCAGATCGTCGACGTCTCCCGCCCGGAGAGCGCCGCGCTCCTCGAGATGCTCCTCGTGCAGGCCGTACGGCCCGAGTACACCGTCCGCTTCCGCTGGGAACCCGGCAGTGTCGCCTTCTGGGACAACCGGGCCACCATCCACCTCGCCCCCAGCGACAACGCCCACCTCGGCTTTCCCCGGGTCATGCACCGGGTGATGCTGCACGGTGAGGTCCCGGTCGGTGTGGACGGCCGACCGTCGGAGCCGGTCACCGGCACGGAGGTACGGCGGTGGTGACCTGGTAGGCGTTCCGGGACGGGCGCCGCACGCCGACGGGGCGACGGGGCGAGTGTGCGTTGGGGAGAAGCGCGGCCGCGTACGGACCGGCAGCCGAACAGGGCCGTGGTCCGCCGGGGCGGCGGACAGATCCGGAGCCCCGCCCGGCAAAGCGAACGAGACCTTCACCGGGCCAACCTCCAACCCCGACCAGACTCCGAGCACCGCCCCCCCTAACGCCCCATCAGCCCCCGGCTCCAGCTCCGGCTCCTGCCCCAGCCCCGGTTCCTGCGCCTGCCCCGGCTCCTGCGCCTGCCCCTGCGCCTGCCCCGGCTCCTGCGCCTGCCCCGGCTCCTGCGCCTGCCCCTGCGCCTGCCCCGGCTCCTGCGCCCGCCCCGGCGCCAGCTCCGGCTCCGGCTCCTGCACCCGCCCCTGCTCCGGCTCCTGCGCCAGCTCCTGCTCCTGCGCCAGCTCCGGCTCCTGCGCCAGCTCCGGCTCCGGCCCCTGCCCCCGCTCCTGCGCCAGCTCCGGCTCCGGCCCCGGCTCCGGCCCCGGCGCCTGCCCCTGCTCCTGCGCCAGCTCCGGCTCCTGCGCCCGCCCCGGCGCCAGCTCCGGCTCCGGCCCCGGCTCCTGCGCCCGCCCCTGCTCCGGCTCCTGCGCCAGCTCCGGCTCCGGCCCCCGCTCCGGCTCCGGCCCCTGCGCCGTTTGCGTGGTGGTTGTGGTTGTGGTTGTGGTTGTGGCTGTGGGTTTGTACAGGGTGCGGATTCGGTCCTGGTGCGGCGAACGCGCTTGTGGGAAGCACGACGCCGCCCGCTGCCAGGACAGCCGTGGTGGCCAGCATCGCCAGCCGCCGCTTCCGGGACATGCCATCGTTGCGAGTCATGAGAATTCGCCTCCGTAGGTGAGACCGCACCAGCCACAGAGTTCCGAACGCGGGGTGCGGATCCTGCCCGACGTCCTCGCCGGGGCTCCGCCTCGACGCAACCTCGATCGGCGCGATCGCCGATGCTCGGGAATCGCGTGACTCGACGTCGGATACGGATCGGTACCACGACGATCGCCCGGGTTCGGCCGCGCAGGCATCCCCGGTGCACGGGTCGCGGGCCCGTCACGCGGACGCGGTCATGGCCGCCCGTTCGTCCGGGCGCCGAGCGAGAGCCCCTGCTTCCCGTCCGCCTCGACGTGACTGCCCCCTCTCGACGGATGGCCGGTGAGGGAACAGTAAGGGGGGAGTAAGACCAGTCTGAGTCATGTGGGCGCATGACGCATCTCGGCGGCACCGATGCGCCCCGGCACCAATCAGCAGCACTGTGTGCCCAGTTGGCGGCCGGACAGACACACCTCCGGCTCATGGACGGACTGTGCGCCAGGACCTCGACAGCGCTCGCCGGACGGGAGTTGTCCGGAGACCGGAGCCGGCCTCAGACGGCTCCGGCGTGCCGGCCGAGGGCCGGGCCGAGGTGGGTCGCGATGTCGGTGAGGATCTGGACGTAGTCCTCGTGCTCGAAGGTGAACGGCAGCGCGAAGGCCACCTCGTCCACCTCGCGGAACCCGGCGTGCGCGTGCAGTCGCTCGGCGATCTCCGCCGAGGTGCCCACCAGGTCCGGCGCGAACAGCAGCCGCGCCGGACCCTGCGGGGCCGTGGTGCGGGGCAGCCGCTTGGCCGCGTACGCCTCGTACCGGGCGCGCTGCCGGGGTGTCGCGGAGTCGGTGGGGATCACGACCAGGCCCTGGGAGACCCGGGCCGCCTCTCCGTCGGGGTGGTGGGCCCGGAACTCGGCGATCTGCGAGCGCTGGATCTCCGCGAAGTCGTAGCCGCCGCCCGCGCCGCCCCCCGTGTCCGGCCCCTCGGCCTTGACCACGCTGCTGGTCAGGAAGTTCATGCCGTGCTCGCCCGCCCAGCGCGCCGAACCGAGACTGCCACCGCCGTACCAGAGGCGACGTCCGAGTCCGGGCGAGTGCGGCTGGACCACGTCCGAGAAGACCTCGAACCCTTCCACCCCGCTGAAGTCGGTGGCCGGCTTGCCGCGCACGAAGTCCAGCAGCCGCCGCACCCGCTCGTAGCCGAAGTCCTCGCTGTCCGCCGTGTCCGGGTAGAGGGCCTCCCTGACCTGTTCGTAGTGCATGGGCGGGCCCACGCTCACACCGGGGTTGAGCCGGCCGCCCGACAGCAGGTCGACGGTCGCCAGGTCCTCGGCGAGCCGCAACGGGTTCTCCCAGCCCAGCGGGATCACCGCCGTGCCCAGTTCGATACGGCTGGTGCGCTGGGAGGCGGCGGCGAGGACGGCCACCGGGGACGAGATGCCGTACTGGAGGTGCCGGTGGCGCACCCAGGCGCTGTCGAAGCCCAGCCGTTCGCCCAGTTCGATGATCTCCAGCGTGGACTCGTGCCCCTTGGCCGGATCCGCCCCGTCGAACAGGCCGATGGTGAGGAAGCCCAGTCTGCGCAGCGGGCGGGGAGTGGACGGCACCGGTCCTCCAGCTGTCGTACGTCAGTTCTGCCCTGATTGTGGCACCCGAACATTGCGGGAGTGTGATCAGACGAGCGGAATGACGATCTCGTCCTCGACCGGCGGGTCCAGCTCCTGAGGGCGGTTGCCGGTGGCGGCGAAGCAGCGCAGCCGCACCGCCTCCGGGCTCACGTCCAGGCGCAGGAAGCACTTGAAGAACGGCGGGCTGTAACTGACCGAGCCGGGGGAGAACAACTGGGTGTAGATCTTCTTCACCGGAAGCCGGAAGCGGGCACCGCGGTCCGGGCGGCTGCCGGCCCCGAGCAGGGTCGCGACCACCCGGGCGCGGCGGGTGACGCGGGTGTCCGGGTGGGGGGCGCGGGCGGGCCTGATGCCGAGCCGCTCGGCGATCACCGCCGTCGCCTCCGCCTCGGTGAGGGTGAACAGGCGGGGCAGGCGCAGTCTGCGGCCGTACAGCCGGCTGTAGAAGGCGAGCGAGTCGCCGCGCAGCGGGTAGCAGCGGAAGTCGTCCTCGGTGACGTTCGCGACCGATATCCGGGGGATGGTGTGGGTGGCGTGCATGAAGGCACCGCCGCCGCCCGCGACCACGTACTGGATCGTGCGGCCGGCCACGTCGACGGGGTAGCGCTGGTAGTTGTGGATGTCGCCGCCGATCGCCGCCACGTAGTGGTGGGCCGGGTCGCGGACGATGTCGTCGACCGTGCCGCCGCCCTCGACGGGGCAGGGGTGGTGCTCGCCGTCCACGTACAGCGGGGAGCCGGTGACCAGGATCTTCGGGCGCGGTCCCTGGGACACCTCGCGCAGCCAGGCGCCCTGTTCGGCGTCGATCGTGCCCAGCAGACCGGTGTCGATGCCGACGATCCGGACCGGGCCGGCGTCGATCGCCCAGTAGGGGCCCGGCTGTACCGCCGTCTGCTCCTGCGCCGACCTCAACCTCCTTGCCCGGGTGAGAAGTTCCTCGTCGGCCGGGCGGGGCCGGTGCCACAGCAGGGTGCGCCACCAGGCGCGGGTGAGCGGACGGGGCTTCGGCTCGGGGGCGAGGGGCGGGGTGTCGTCGCAGAAGACGCGCATGAACGCGCCGAGGTCCTCGTACCAGTCGTGGTTGCCGGGTACCGCGTAGATCGGCGCGGGGTAGTCCCGGTACGGGCGGAAGAACTTGGGGCCGTAGTCGTCGGCGGTGCCGACCGGATAGATCACGTCGCTCGCGATCACCGCGAAGTCGGTGTCCTGGCCGGCCTTCAGGAAGCCCGGCACCACGGCGTACTGGGAGTCGTCCCCCTCACCGGTGTCGCCGATCACCATGAACGAGAAACGGTCGGCCTCATGACGCCGGATCACCTTGTCGGCGGGCGCCCCGGCGGCCTCCCGCGCGGCCACCCAGCGGCTGCGGGTACGGCCGGTCGGGTCGCCGAACCACGAGGCCAGCACGCCGTTGCGGGCCGCCCACATGGTCGCCGGGTCGAACCAGAACAATTTCTGCACGTGTTCCGGCATCAGCCGGCGGTAGGCGCCCCGCTCGGCCTCGCCCCAGCCGGCGCCTTCTGCGGTCTCGCGTGAGGAGTCAGACACGCCGGAACCGTAGCAATGATCAAGGGAGCGGCGAGGGGCGGGGGTTGACGTCCGTCGGGGTTCGAAGGGGGCTGGGGAGGTCAGCGGGCCGGTCGGCGGCGCCCTACGCGTTTCCCGGTCGCCAGGGATCGCTGGAGGGGGGTCCGGGCCGTCGGGCGGTCCGGTGGGAGTCAGCGGACCGGCGGCCGGTGCCGTAGGGGGCTGCGGGGCGGGGGGTGGCGCCGTACGGATCTGCGGGGCGGCCCTCTCCGTGGGAAGGGTCTGCGGGGCGGCCATGGGTTCCGTAGGAGGGGCCCCCGGGCCGTCGGGCGGTGCCGTAGGGATCGCCGGGGCGTCCCGGGGCGCTGCTGTACTCACCGGGGCCACCGGGCGTCCCACGGCCCGGGGCGCCGTAGCGGTCCGCGCTGCCCAGGGGCCGGTTGGCCGGGGTGCCGTGGCGGTCCTGCCCGCCGGGGGTCGGGTGGGGTGGGGTGGGTCGGTCCCTGGTGGGGGGTGTGGTGCGGGCCGGTGCGCCGGGCTGTCCGGCGGCGCCGGGTGCGGGCCGGGTCGGGCGGCCGTCGCGGTTGCGGGGGGTGCGGTCGCCGCGCGGGCCCGGC
>NZ_JBEYFC010000589.1:0-4984 GCF_040634175.1 Streptomyces sp. NPDC007162 | reverse complement strand
TGGTACCTGGAGAACTACACCAGCCAGCTGCCGCAGATCCTGCAGAACGGCGCCGTCGTCGGCGCCGCAGGCGAGGGGCGGATCAGTGCCGCGTCCCGCGCCGACTACGCCGAGGCCGCAGCGGTCGTCCTCACCACTGAAGGCCACATTGGCGCCGTGTACGAGCTCGGCGGCGACGAATCCTTCACCCTCACCGAGCTCGCCACCGCGATCTCTGCTGCGGCCGGAAAGCAGGTTACCTACGCTGACCTCCCGGTGACCGACTTCGCCCAGGTACTGGCCGCTGCGGGCCTGCCCGCCGAGCTGGCGGAGGTCCTCGCTGACGCTGACCGCGGCATGAACCGCGGCGAGATGTACACCGACTCCGGCGACTTGCGCCGCTTGATCGGCCGCCCGCCCGTGACCGTGGCCGAGGCACTCGCGGTCGCCCTGCATTAGTGAGGTTGAACTCGTGATGTGGCTGGGTTGCTCAGGGGGCTCTGATCGCCAGGCCGATCTCGGCGAGGCAGCCGTCCACGAGGTAGCGGATCGCATCGAGTACAGCTCGGTGGCAGTACGCCTCCGGTCGGCCGAGCGTGTGCTCGCAGCGCGGCAGGATGCCCGCCACCTCGGCCAGCAGCAGGGCCACGCGCCGCGGAACGTGCCCGTGGGCACCGAAGAAGCTGACGTCCACCGACTGCTCCTGAGACGGCTGGCGAGAGTGGCGAGTGGTGCAAGGGTGGCGACTGGCGACAGGTCGGTTCCCCGGCAGCGTTCGTTGCGGGCACCTGGATTTGTGGAACCTGCACAATGGCTCGGGCAAGCGGTTTAACGAGGCGTGGCAGTAGCCGTAGTCCTCTCGTAGAGGGCATCGTCACATGGGGATTCCAGCCCGCTGGCACCCGTAGCTGAACTCCAGTGGGGCTGGACTCGCCGCTTGGCATAGTCCTGACTACTCGTCAGTAAAGTCAGCATTGGGTCAGCATTCGTCCTGGCAAAGCTGCCCACAGATGCCCACACCCTGGAATCGAGAAGCCCCTCGGAGGTGCTGGTGCACCGGCCTCCGAGGGGATTGGCGTCAGTGAACGTCGTCGTGAGGCGGACGGGCGGCGGGCGCTGGGGGCCGGACGTCAGAATCTTGAGTCTTTCCTGGTCAGCGGGCCCGTCCCCGTGCCTTCAGGGGGGTCTCGGGCAATGTCGGTGCGCGGAGCGGCGAGCCGTCGTAGCCCTTCACCTCGCCGAAACGGGCCCCCTTCTCCCAGTCCTCCCGGGCCTGTACGATCTCGTCTTGGGAACGGGCGATGAAGTTCCACCACATGACCAGCTCCTCCTCGAACGGTTCGCCGCCGAGGAGCATGACCGCCGCGTCCGACTCGGCGCGGAGCGGGAGTTCGGTGCGGCCGCAGCCCAGGTAGAGCATGGAGCCGGGGAGCACCGGTACGCCGTCGACGTGCACCTCGCCGGACATCGCCAGGACGCCGTACTCGAAGTCCGGTTCCAGAGGGAGGCGCAGATCCGCGCCCCGGGTGAGGGCCAGGTCCGCGCCGACGATCGGGGTGAACGTCGTGCCCGGGGACGCCGCCCCGTCCAGCGCGCCGAGGATGACCGTGGCGGTCAGGCCCGGCGCGGTGACCGTCGGCAGGTCGGGGTGGTGCTCGAACCTCGGGTCCGTGTGCCGGTGGGCGTCCGGGAGGGCCACCCACAGCTGAGCGCCGTGCAGGTACCGGGCGTGCGACCTGGGGCTCTCCTCGGAGTGGCTGATCGCCCGCCCGGAGGTCATCAGCCCCAGCTCGCGCGGCCGGATCGTCTGGAGGCTGCCGGTGGAGTCGCGGTGCAGCACCTCGCCCTGGTGCAGCCAGCTGACCGTCTGCAGTCCGATGTGCGGATGCGGCGGCACCTGCATCCCGGGCTCGTCGGCGATGTCGTCGGGCCCGTAGTGGTCGACGAACGCCCAGGCGCCGATCATGCGGCGGCCGAGGTTCGGCAGCAGCCGGCGTACCTCGGTGGACTCGCCGAGCCGCACGTGCCGGGGGCTCAGCAGTTCGCGGACGGGTTCGGCGACGACGAATCCGCGGCCGCCGCACACGCTCGGTACCGGCGTGCGGTCAAGGTTGCTCATGCCGCCAAACTTAGCGGGCGCCGGTCGGTGGCGCGGGCGCCGGCGGCCGTCCAGTCGTCGGGGACCGGGAAGGAGGCGCCGGGATGCTTGTCCGTGACGAGGTAGTGGCCATGGGGGGACCGGCGAGAGGGTGGTGTCCGTCGGTGCCTTGCCGGCCCCGCCGACGCCGGATCCCCCCCCGCGCCGCCCGCAGGGGTGCGGCCCGTCGGTCGGGGACGGCCCGCCCGCCAGGGGTGGTCCGCCTCTCGGGGGCGGTCATCCTGGCGGGCGGACCGCCTCGCCGTGGCGCGTCAGCGGGCCGTGAGTTTCCACAGGTGGTCCGCGGTGCCGTTGTCGTCCCACTGGAGGACCTGGGCGCCGGTCGAGGTGCTCATGCTGTTCACGCCCAGCAGCAGCCCGCTGTTGTAGTTCGCGATCTTGTAGTAGCCGTCCCCGGACGGGATCAGCTGCCAGAGGTGGTCGGCGGTGCCGTTGTCGCCCCAGATCAGGGCCGTGCCCCCGGCGGAGGTGCTCATGCTCGTGATGCCGAGGAGCAGCCCGCTCGCCTGCTGCTGGATCTTGTAGAGGCCGTTGCCGGCCGCCGCCAGGGTCCAGTTCTGGTCGGTGCCGCTCGTGGCGGTGGCCTGGACGGCGGCGGTGCCCTGGGCGGTGCCCGCACCGCTGGTGTCCAGGGCGAGGCCGCTGTTCCTGTTGGTGATCTGGTAGCGCCCGGCCAGCGAGGTGGCGGTGCCGGTCGGGGTGATGGTCAGGTGGTAGCCGTCGGAGGCGTTCATGGTCACCGGGACGGTGATCGAGCCGCCGCTGACCGGGTAGTCCGTGTCCGAGATGGTGATCGGCCCGGAGACCGCGGTGGTCCGGCCCTTGGACGGCGTGTACTCCAGCTTGACGTGCACCGTGCTGCCGAAGGCCGACAGGGACGACAGTCCGTTGACTGTCACGGCGCACGAACCGGTGCAGCCGCCGGTGACGACACTGATCTGGCTGCCCGCGGCGTTGCGGGCCGCGAAGCCGTCGATGCCCGTCTGCGCCGGGGGAGTGGTGACCAGCATGTTCCCGGACATGTCGCCGTACCACTTGTAGAGCCAGTACGACCCGTTCGGCGAGCCGCCGGTGTCGGTGAGGGTGTCCCCGAGGGTGCCGTAGTGGTTCCAGAAGGCCAGTTCGGCGTCATGGACCCCGGCCCGCTCGAACTTGGCCACGTAGCTCGCGAGCGGTCCGGGGACGCCGACCTCGCTCGTGGTGCCGTACTCCTCGATGGCGATCGGGCGGGGGCTGATGCCGAGGCTGGTCTCCAGGGCGCGGTACGCGGCGACATGGGCGGCGATGTTCTGCGAGCCCTGCAACTCGTGCCAGGAGACGATGTCGGGGACCGTGCCGGCGGCCTTCGCGTCGGTGAGGAACGTGGTCATCCAGCTCTGGTTCCACGCCGAGTAACTCGGGCCCTGGATCGGGGTGGTGGAGTCCTTGGCCCGGACCTCCTGGTACGTCCTCGCCCACCCGGAGTCGAAGCTGCCGGCCGCCGAGGTGTCCCAGGTCCAGTCCGGCTCGTTCCACAGTTCGTAGGCGGCGATGTTCGTGGCCCCGGATGACTTCACCGAGGCCACCTGCTTGTCCACGGCGGACAGCCAGTCGCTCCAACTCACCCACTTGTAGGGAAAGTTCGGATACCAGTCCGGCATGCGTACGACGACCTTCGCACCCGCCCTGGCCGCCTCGGGGGCGACGGCCAGGGCGTCACCGCCGGGTGCCGGCTCGCCGTTGGGCAGCTGGCTGCCGCCGGGCGCCATCTGCACGAAGGTGTTGGGCCTGAGCGGCTCGACGAGGCTGTCGGCCGGGACACTCGCGGTGTCCAGGCCGTACAGGCTGCCCGTCGCCACGTGGGTGACGGGGCGCAGGGTCTGGTTCGCGTTCACCACCAGGGTGGTCGAGGACGTCGGCGCGGCCTGGGCGGGGGCCGTCGTGCCGAGGGCGGCCGCGGTGAGGGCCACCGTGCCGAGTGCGGCTCTGAGGGAGGTGCGGCTCATGACATGGGTCTCCCTTGCGGAGTACGAGGGGGGAATCGGTGATCAGTCCTTCACCGCGCCCGCGGTGACGCCCGCGGCCACATAGCGCTGGGCGAGGACCAGGAGGACGGCCGCGGGGACGGACGCGACCACGGCGGTGGCCATGATCGCGTTCCACTCCTGGTTGTTGTTGCCGATGTACTTGTAGATGCCGAGTGTGATCGGCTTCCAACTGCCGCCGCCGTCGAGGGTGTTGGCGAAGACGAAGTCGGACCAGGCCCACAGGAAGCCGAACAGCGAGACGGTGACGATCGCGTTGCGGCTCAGCGGGAGGACGACCGAGCGGAAGGTGCGCCAGGTTCCGGCGCCGTCGATCCGGGCGGCCGAGAGCAGTTCGCCGGGGATGCCCGACATGAACGCGGTGAAGATCATGACGCCGAACGGCACGGCGATGGTGGAGTCCGCGACGATCAGTCCCCACCAGGAGTTGAGCAGACCGAGATCCAGGAAGACGCCGTAGAAACCCATCGCCATCACGATCCCGGGGATCATCTGCGCGACGAGCAGTGCCAGGCCGAGCGTGCCGCCGCCGCGCGGGCGCAGCTTCGCCAGCGAGTAGCCGGCCGGGGCGGCGATGAGCAGGGTGAGGGCGACCGTGCCCAGGCCGATCAGCAAGCTGGTTCCCAGGTAGGGGAGCTGGTCGTCGAGGACGGCCCGGTAGCCCTCGAAGGTGGGGTGCAGCGGGAACAGGTCCGGCGGGTCCTTGCGCATGTCCTGCTGCGGGGTCAGGGAGACGTTGACCATCCAGTACACCGGGAACAGCATCAACGCGGTGAGGAGGAGGCCGATCAGGGTGTAACCGCGGGACTTCACGCTTCCTGCC
>NZ_JBEYFC010000588.1:0-5012 GCF_040634175.1 Streptomyces sp. NPDC007162 | reverse complement strand
GCCGCACCTCCGGCGGCAGCCCCTGGGGCAGCGGCTGCCAGCCGCCCATCACGCACCTCCACGGCTTGCCTCGTCGCCAGTTCGTTGCCGCGACGGCGACCGCTGACCGCGGCCGGCCGCCTCAGGGCCTGCGGGCCGCCGCCTCGCCCCGCCGGGGCACCGCGCGGGTCGGCCAGGCGCTCAGGAACCCGGCGACCAGCCCCCACAGGGCGCCCAGGCCCACCGCCGACCACAGCCTCGGCCGCAGCAGCAGCTCGCCGGACAGGCTGCCGCCCACGTCGCCGATGCCGAGCAGGGACAGACCGTAGTGGGCGTGGATCCGTCCCGCCAGGCAGAGCGTCAGCACCGTCAGGGCCAGGGCGACTGCCAGGTGCAGGGCGTGCTGCCAGGCGCGGATCCGGGCGGGGGAGCGGGCCGCCATGAGGAAGGCGACCGCGAGCAGCAGCACCGCGGCGATGCAGACGAGCCACCACCAGCGGCCGTCATGGGCGGCGATGGTGTGCAGGTTCAGGGTCGAGACGTCCGGGGTGCGCAGCACCTCGGCGAGCACCCGCGGCACCGGCAGCCCGAACGGGCCTTCGACCCTGCCGTCCCAGGTGGCTCCGAGACCCAGGGTGAGGGCCGGCCAGGCCAGGTTGGGCAGCCCGAGCAGGATCACCGCGAGGATCCCCCTGGCGTGCCCGCGCGTGACCATCGCGACCACGGCGGCCACCAGAGCCAGCACCACGTACGCCAGCACCAGCACGAGCATCGCGTACGCCGCGGGGCGCACCGACGCCTGGAAGCGCAGCAGCCGCCCGGGCAGCGGCGCTCCGGGGGCGACCAGCAGCGCCAGCACCAGGATCCCGGCGAGCCACAGCAGTCCGTACCCGGCCGTGAGCGGCACGTCCGTCGTAAAACCCACCCTCGGTGCCGCGTCGAGCAGTCCGGTGAGGTCACTGAGCGTCCCGTTGCCCACGTCGACCGCGAAGGTGTGGCGGCCACCGAGGGCGAGGCCGACGAGCCCGAGCAGCCACAGCGCGGCGATCCGGGCCGCCCATCCGGCCAGCTCCCCGGCCGCGGCCACGGCGCGGTGCCGCAGCGGCCGCAGGAAACCCCCGGCGACGACGAGCGCCCCGACCAGCGTCACGGACAGCGGTACGACGGTCAGCCCGGCGTCCGTCCGGGCCAGCGCGCCCGCGTTCCCGGACAGCTCCACGCTGCCGCCGACGGCCGTCACCACGGTCGCGCACACCACCGGCGCGAAAGCGCCCCCCGGCAGGTCCGTCGCGCCGGCCGCCCACAGCCCCACGGCGGCCACCACGGCCATGGCGAGCAGGGAGGCCAGCACCACGGCCAGGGCAGACGGCCAGCCGTGCCGAACCCCGGCGCGGCGGGCCGACGCGGCCACCGGCCGCGCGGAGGCGATTCGGGGGCTCACGCCGTCACGCTAGGCAACAGGCGGTCGCCCCGCCCGCCGGGTGGGCCGTTCGCGTCGGCTTGCGGACCGTACGGGACCGACGCACATTGGGCTCGTTGCGCCTCGAACGAGGCATTTTTTCGTAAATGCCGCTTGATCCGGTTCACTGCTACGGGGAGATGAGCGCGTGAGCGTCGAACCGCCGTCGTCCGGCCGCCCCACAGGACCGCCCTCCGGCCCGCTGTCCGGACCCTCCAGGCCACCCGCCGGACCCCCGCCCGAGCCACCGGGGGGCGACGCCGGGCGCGGTGGCGACCACGGCGGTGGGCGGGGCGACAGCAATGGCGGAGGCCCGGGCGGTGGCCATGGGGGCGCTCCGGGCGGTGGCCATGGGGGCGCTCCGGGCGGCGGCCGGGGCGGCGAGCCGCACCGGGCGTGGTGGCGGTCCGCGCCGCGGATCGCGATGCTCACCACCGCCGTCGTGGTCGTCGCGGCCCTGGCCGTGGTCCTCACCCGCACGGGCGAGGGATCCGGCAAGGCGGGTGAGGTGTTCCTCCAGGCCGCCAACAGCTCCGGCCAGGACCCGTTCACGAGGTCCACCGCCACGAAGACCGTCGCCACCTCCACCGCCCCGGCGGCGTCGGCCGCGGCGACGGCCCCCGCGAACGAGGTGCGCGGGGTGGACGGCGGCGCCCCAGGCCTCTACAGCGGCACCAAGAACAGCAGCAGCTGCGACGTCGAGCAGCAGATCAGGTACTTCCAGGCCTCGCCCCCGCGCAACAAGGCGTTCGCCGCGCAGGTCGGCGTCCAGCCGTCCGGCGTCCCGGCCTATCTGCGCTCCCTCACTCCCGTACAGCTGCGCGCGGACACCCGGGTCACCGGCCACGGTTACCGCGACGGCGCCGCGACCACCTACCAGGCCGTCCTGCAGGCGGGCACCGCGGTCCTGGTCGACGGGCACGGTGTGCCCCGGGTGCGCTGCGCCTGCGGCAACCCGCTGACCCCGCCGGTCGCGCAGCGGACCGCGCCGCGGACCATGGGCGCCGCGTGGCCCGCGTACCGGCCGGGAAACGTGGTCGCCGTCGCTCCCGCCGCGCAGGTCGTCAACGTCTTCGTGCTCTTCGACCACGAGCACCACGAGTGGTTCGACCGCCACCGGGGCGACCACACCGGGCAGCACGACCGTCCGGCGAAACCCCCGTCCCACCCGAACCCCATGAACCCGCCGGCCTCCCCCGGTCCCTCGACACCGGCCAGCCCGGGCGGCGGCTCGAAGTCCCCGGCGTCGAACCAGCCCTCGTCGAACGCCCCGTCGTCGAAGCCGTCCGGGTCGAAGCCGCCGTCCTCCTCGCACTCCGGCACGTCGCAGTCGCCGAAGACCGAGTCCCCCAAGAGCGAGTCGCCGTCGTCGAAGTCGCAGGAGCCGCGGTCCCCGAACTCCGGACCGCCGTCACCGCAGTCCCCGAAGTCCGAGGCACCGGCCTCCGAGCCACCGGCCTCCGCACAGCCGGCGTCCCCGCCGTCCCCCGGCCCCGAGTCCGCGGTGTCCCCCGCGGCCCCGGCGTCCTAGAGCCCGGTCTCCGGCCGTGTGACCAGCGTGACGTCGTTTGTGCGCGGTCGGCGAACGTCTCCGGGGACTGCGGGGGCACACTCGGGGTACGAGCATGGTTGCAACAGTGACCGGCGGGGGCCGGCCTCCGGGAGAGAAACGCATGATCGAACACCTGGGCGGGGCAGTGATATCGACTGGCTTCGACGTACCCGTGGAACCGCTGCGGCGGGCCGCGCACTACACCGGTGAGCCCGGCTGCATCGCCGAGGCGCGGGACTTCGCGGCCCGTTTCCTGGAGCAGCTCAGGACGGAGTGGTGCGCCACGATCGATCGCCGGGTCGACGGCGAGCTGCTCCTCGTGGTGAGCGAGCTGATCACCAACGCGGACCGGCACAGCAACGGCCCGTACATCCTCGAACTGGAGGGTACGGACAGCGCGGTCCAGGTCTGCGTGTACGACAGCAGCGACGCCCTGCCCCGGCGCTTCCCCAAGGACCCCGAGCGGATCGGCCGCCACGGCCTGGAGATCGTGCACGCGGTGGCCAGCGAGGTCACCGCGGAGCTGGTGCCGGTCGGCAAGCGGGTGCGCGCTCTGGTGCGTTTCCCCAGCTGAACGTGCGTTTCCCCAGCTGAACGCCGCCCTGAACGCCATCGGCCGACACGGACACCGTCGCCCGGTCATACGTACCGCGGGCGCCGCCCCACGCACCGGTGCGGGGCAGCGCCCGGGAACCCGGCCCTCAGGCGCAGCCGAGTTCGCCGAGCATCCCGTGGCGCAGACGGGTGATGATCCGCTTGATCAGGCGGGAGACATGCATCTGGGAGCAGCCGAGCCGCTCGCCGATCTCCGCCTGGGTGGCCTCCTCCACGAACCGCAGATGGATGATCTCCCGGTCCCGGTCGCTCAGCTCGGCCATCAGCGGGGCCAGCGACTGGAAGTCCTCGACGAGCCGCAGCCCTTCCTCCTCGACACCGATGAAGTCGGCCAGCACCGCCTCGCCGTCCTCCGGGCCGTCCCCGGTGAGGGCGGCGTCCAGGGAGGAGGAGTTGTAGCCGTTGGAGGCGAGCTGGCCCTCGACCACCTCGTTTTCGGACAGGTTCATCAGCGTGGCCAGCTCGGCGACCGTCGGGTCCCGGTCCAGTCGGCTGGAGAGTTCCTCACGGGCCTTGGCCAACTCCACGCGCAGTTCCTGGAGCCGCCGCGGTACGTGCACCGCCCAGGTGGTGTCGCGGAAGAACCGCTTGATCTCGCCCACGATGTACGGCAGCGCGAAGGAGGTGAACTCGACCTCGCGCGACAGCTCGAACCGGTCGATGGCCTTGATCAGGCCGATCATGCCGGTCTGGACGATGTCCTCCATGTCGTCGCCCCGGTTGCGGAACCGGCCGGCCGCGAACCTGACGAGCGACATGTTCATCTCGATGAGGGTGTTGCGGGCGTACTGGTACTCGGGCGTGCCCTCCTCCAGCTGACCGAGCCGCTGGAAGAACTGGCGGGAAAGCCCCCGCGCGTCGCGGGGCGCGACACTCTTCGGGTCCTCGATTCCCGGCAGGGCTCCGTCCGTCCACGCCTCGACGGGCTGAGCGGTGTCCACTGCTTCCGACCGGATCCCGGCGGTGTTCATTCCCTCTCCCACGTGAGTCACAATGCCGCGGCTGCCGGTTCGACTGGGTCGCGCCGGCCCTGACCTGGTTCTTGTCCTCGCCCGGATACCCGGAATCGGACGTGCCATGCGTCTCTCGCTGATCGGGTACCCGGCGTGACGCGACGCATGCGCCCTGTTCTGAGGGGTGGCGGAAAACAGCCGGTGGCGGCCGCCGCAGGGAGGCTCACCCCGCGACGCGGACCGCGGTGATCAACTCGTGCCAGTACCGCTTGGTGACGGCACCGTCGTACCGCGACTCGATCAGCTCCCGGATGTCCGTCAGCAGCCCGTTCCGGGCGGGCTCCGGGAGCGCACGGTGGTTCGAGTAGGTCAGGAGCACGTCCAGGTACCGGTCGGCGGTGTACGTGATCTCCTGGGCGTGACCGTGCACGGTCACGTCGGTGAATTACTTGGA
>NZ_JBEYFC010000587.1:0-5014 GCF_040634175.1 Streptomyces sp. NPDC007162 | reverse complement strand
AACCCGATGGCGGCGGCGGCGATCGGCCCAGCAGGGTCAGGCGAAGAAGCCGTTCGACTTCTGGTCCGTGGACCCCGAGCTGAACCCGTAGACCGGCACGGGTGCCTTCGGGTCCGGTGCCGGCTGGTCGCTCGCCAGCAGATGGAATGGGGACAACGTCCTTACGTGCACCGCGCCGTCGTGCCCCTGCGCGGCGGCGTTGTTCTGCTGCCACGGCAGGTCGTAGGCGATGACCCGGTTGAACGGCACTTCGGTGTCGATGCGGTTGCTCGAGCCGGCCGCGTAGTACTGCGCCTGCTGGTTGTAGTTGAGGAAGTACCGGCCACCCCAGCCCACGTTGTCGGCGGGGACCCACTCGCCGTACATCGAGCCCGGCAGGTTCTGCGGATTCACCTTCCCGTTCGCGCTCGTCGGCCGGTTGGAGCTGCCGAGCACGTACAGCGATCCGTAGTAGTACTGGGCGACCTGCGGATCGGTGAACTGGACGTAGCTGCGCAGCCAGTAGTCCTTCCACCATGCCCGGTGCTCAGCCTTGAGCCGGTCGACGGCGCCCTGCGACGCATACGCGCGCACCCCGTCCACGGCGTCCTTCTGCACGTCCGTGACGCTCTTGATCGTGTTGTAGTCGCCGCTGCTGCTGCTCAGGTAGGTGACCAGGGACGTGGTCGCGCCCGGATCGACGGTGACGTTCCCGGACTCGCCCAGCGAGTTGTAGTACTTGCCCTTGTTGCTGTCGTAGTAGTCGTTCGCTTCGATCTGCTCGCGCGGGTTCGCGAGCTCAGAGCCGACGACGGTCGTCGCGGTCGCCATCCGGCTGCGATAGTCGCTCGTGTTGGTGGTGGTGCTGTCCCGCGTCGTCCACAGGACGGGACCGGCCTGCGCGGAGTCCACTCCTCCGGTGTACGGGTAGGTCTTCTGCGCATCGGTGAGGTCGGTCGCGCTCGAGTTCGCGTACGCCATCGCCGGGACCCACTGCTTGATCCGCAGTGTCACCGGCCCGGCTCCGTTGTTGCGGATCTCGGTGACGAAGACGTTCGCGGTGTCGGCGGTCCAGGAGTCCAGCTGGAGCGGTGCGTCGGCACCTTGGTCGTCCTTGAGCTCCATGTCCGTGGTGACCTGGGCGTTGAGGATGTCCTGCTTCATCGAGAACGCGCTCGCCGCGTCGGTACCCGCGGCGGTGGTCGGCCAGACGTCCAGCCCGCCGCCGGAGAGGATGCCCGCGTTGTCCTTGACGGAGCTGCCCTGCGCGTGCAGCGTGCCCCAGAAGTCGTTCTTGCCGAAGTAGAACTGCTGCGACGTGTTGGACACGCCCGCGGCGACGGCGCCGATGTCGCCGTTGCCCATGAGCTGGCCGGTCGTGTAGCTGCCCTTGTCCACGTCGCCGATCTTCTGTGGCGACGTCACCGAACCGGAGATGCCGGACAGGATCTTCTGGAGCTGGGTCCAGTCGTCCTGGCGGAGATGGTCGAGTACCGCTTGCGGCACCTTGAAACCGTGGTGGACGGATGGCCCGACGTCCGCGGCGAACGCGGGGGCGGTCGTGAGGGCCCCGACCATCGCGAGCGCGGGTATGACCGCTAGATGACGTCTCACATCAGCTCCCCTTGGCCATCAACACTTCACGAGCGGCGGCCACCGATGTCCGGATACGAGACCGCAAGCCGAGAGTATGGAGAGGAGATCCGATGTCTGTCAACGATTCAGGCCTGTGGATACGGCAGTTGACTCTTGCAACAGAAGCGAGCCGGTCAGTGGTCCGATGTATACGGTTGTTTAGCAGTCGTGAGTAAACCCGCTCCTCTGCGCGCCCAGCCTCTCGCTGCGGATCTGAGCGCCAGGATGGCCGGCATGGAGGAGGTGGCGTTCTGGTCGCTGATCGAGGAGTTCCGACCGGCCGGGCCCCGACCTGGTGCCGATGGTCCCGCTACGGCCCTTACCGCTCGGCTTGCGGCTGGGCAGGTGTCCTCGACCACCGAGTTCGCCGAGCAGTTGGCCTGGGGCGCCGTACCGATTGGATCTGCAGGAGTACGGCCGGGACCTCTCCGGCGACGCGTTCCTCCACGCACGTGCGGCCGTCGTCGCCGATGGCCGCGAAGCTTGGCGGCGGCAGAGCGATCTCGCCGACGCCGTAGGCACCGCGCAGCAGCATGTCGAGGCAGCCTTGCCCGCGTCGGACCACCGACAGGCGGCCAGACGGCCGGCTTGCGAAAGCGAGCCGGCCGTCTGCTGAGCGGCCATGGTGCCCGGTGGCTTGCCGGGCGGCACGGGCCAGGTTGCGGGCGTTGAGGGTCAGCCGGGCGCACGTTTCGCACGTGCCCGGCCGTCCGGACAAACGGATGGTCGGGGGCAGGTGTGACGCGGCAGGATGCTGCGTATGGCATTGCCCACCCCCGAACTGCACACCGCCCGCCTGCGACTGCGGCCGTTCACCGACGCCGACGTGGCGCCGCTCTACGCCCTGCACAGCAACGCCCACGTGCTGCGTTACTGGGACTCCCCGCCGTGGACCGAACCGGCCCGCGCCCAGCGCTTCATCGCGACCTGCCGGACGATCGAAGCGCAAGGCACGGGAGCGCGGCTGGCCGTCGACCGCGTCCGTGACGGCGCGTTCATCGGCTGGTGCGGCCTGAACAACTGGAACCCGGACTTCCGCAGCGCCTCCCTGGGGTACGTCTTCGATGCCGCCGCGTGGGGCCACGGCTACGCCACGGAGACCGCGCACGCCGTCCTGCGGTGGGCGTTCGACACCCTGGACCTGAACCGCGTCCAGGCCGAGACAGACACCCGCAACGCGGCCTCCGCCCGGGTCCTGGAGAAGCTCGGCTTCGTCCACGAAGGCACCCTCCGCGAGGACTGCGTCGTCAACGGCGACGTCTCCGACTCCTGGGTCTTCGGCCTCCTCCGCCGCGAGTGGCGCCCGACGGCCACGCCGACGGCCAGCCGCTAGCCGTCCCGACGACGTGGCACACTGGCGGCCCAGACAGCGGTGAACGGGAGGTCATCCGGTTGGGCCTGGAGATCGAGAGCAGGCCGTCGGAGCTGCCGTTCATCGAGCGGGTATGGCGCAGCCGCAGCGACGAAGTGGGCCGCATGACGTCGATCGCGGCATCTCACTGGGAGCTCGTCTTCTGGGAGCACCACGGCCAGGTCCAGGCGGCCGTAGTGGGTCCAGAACCCAAGGCATGCCTGGCCCCCGTCCCCGAGAACGCCACGTTCTTCGGCATCAGCTTTGCCCTCGGCACCTCGATGCCGCACGTCCCGATCAGCCGGCTCGTGGGCAGTATCGCGGAGATACCCGACGTGACGAGGCGCTCCGTCTGGCTGAAGGGCTCCGCCTGGCATCCGCCCGACTACGACAACGCGGAGGCGTTCGTACGGCGCATGGTGCGTGAGGGCATCGTGGACTGTGACCCGCTCGTGCCCGCCGTGCTCGACGGCGCGACACCCGATGTATCGGAACGCACCCTCCAGCGCCGCTTCGTCGCGGCCACGGGCCTCACCCGGGGCGCCATCAGGCAGATCCACCGCGCCCGCGAGGCAGCGGTACTGATCCAGGAAGGTTCGTCGGCCCAGGACGTCGTGCACCGGCTGGGCTACTTCGACCAGCCGCATCTGGCGCGGTCCCTGACCCGTTACATCGGCCGTACCGCCACTCGGCTGAGCTCTCCGGACAGGACGGAGCCCCTGTCGCTTCTGTACAAGACCTCGGCCACGATGCCCGCGTAGTTTTCCTGAGGTAGCCGACGGGACCGGGCAGACGGCCCCGAACTCATCACGGAGGAATCATGCGCAAGGTCGTTTCGGGTCTGTTCGTCTCGCTCGACGGCGTCGTCCAGTCGCCGAACGAGTGGCAGTTCGCTTTCGACGAGGAGATGGGCGCGGCCCTGGGGAAGACGCTGGAGACGGCCGACACGATTCTGCTGGGCCGGGTGACCTTCACCGAGTGGGCCGGGTACTGGCCGACGGTGACCAGCGGCGAAGACGCCGGTTTCGCCAAGTGGATCAACGATTCGCCGAAGTACGTCGTCTCCTCCACCCTGGACAGCGTCGAGGACTGGGCGAACAGCACGCTCGTCAACGGCGATCTGACGGCCGCGATCGAGGAGCTCAGGGCGGGAGAGGGCAAGGACATCACCGTCGCGGGCAGCCCGACGCTGGTGCGTTCGCTGCTGGAGCAGGACCTGCTGGACGAACTGGTACTGCTGATCCACCCAGTAGTGGCCGGCGAGGGCCGCAAGAAGCTGTTCACCGACGATGCCGCCCTGAAGAAGTTGGAGCTGGTGAGCGCCCAGCCGACCAGCAGCGGAGTGATCATCGCCACCTACCGTCCGGCGCACTGAGCACTGCCCGGCGCGGGTCTGCCACAGGGTGGGACCGGTCGCGCACCATGCCGCGCTCGTGGGGAGCGGAACGCGACCGTCGCCACCCGTTCCTCCGGCAGTAGGGCGGGCATGTGATCCGTCATCGTGGTCGCCACCAACGTGACGTACCTGCTGGCTGCGTGGTTTCTCGACCCACTTCGACTGGGGGAAGTCCCCGGCCGGGGCGCCGGTCGACTCCGAGATCGGCTTCCGGATCGTGGTCAGTCGCCGAGGTGACCAGTTCTGACGGGCATGAACACACGCGTTGATCGCCGCGGACGAGTCCAGGTTGACGCAGATCCGCTTGTCGGGCTTGCCCTTCTTGCCTCACCGTCTCGGGTTCCGGACGAAGGTGAGGTTGCCGCTCCTGGTCCTCGACCGCTCGGAACCGCTTCCCGGGTCGGCGCTCCTCTACAGCTTCCAGAAGGGGTACCAGGCACCGAGCTGGGCCTGTCCCTCGAGGGACCGCCTTCCGTCCTGCGGCGCCGGGCCGAGACACACATGCCGGAGATCGGTCCTCGACGCCCTGGGTATGTTGATCACGGTCTTCGTGGCCCACGTGATGCCAGGGCCCTGCACGTTCGACCTCGCGCACGCGCACGGTGCGGCGGGGGGGCCCGGCGGGGACGGGCGCCCCCGCCCCCCCACGGGCG
>NZ_JBEYFC010000586.1:0-5020 GCF_040634175.1 Streptomyces sp. NPDC007162 | reverse complement strand
GCCCGCTCCAGGACCGGCCGGGCCTCGTCGAAGCCGTACTTCTGCATCCCGGCGAGGTCGGCGTGGCCGGGGCGGGGCCGGGTCAGCGGTGTCGACCCAACGCCAGGCGTTCTTCGGAACCGGAGAGAGAAAGCAGAGCGCGTCCAGTTCCTCTGCGAGCTCATCCCGATGGGACGGACTGGTTGCCGAGTAGAGAAACTCGGCCCGTGTCGGCTCGCAGACGTGGAACACCCCGGCGGCAATGTGCCCCTCCCAGGGACGCAACGCACCTGGGGTACGAAACAGGTGCCACAGAGCCGAGATGTCCACCAGATACGTGATCACTCGAAGGCCTCGCGTCGCGCACGCTTCTCCGCGTCACGCGCCGCCGCGGCCTGCTCGAACTCACCACGCGCACCCCGCGCGGCCAACTTCTCCGCAGCCTCAAGCCGCTTGATCCGCGCCACGTAGTCCCGAAGGGCCGCGTTGACGGTCTCCTTCTTCGTCGTGACACCCATCAACCGCATGGCCTCGGCCAGCGCCTCGTCGTCGAGATCAATCTGCGTGACGGACATCGGACACCTCCAACATCCACGATGTATGTACTCAGGATACATTACCAACATCGAGCGCGGCCATCGATCACAAACAGACCACGCGGGGGAGGCGCACCGGGCGTCATGACGTTCACATAGGCCCGCTCCTCACAGCGGGGCGAGCCGACGGAGGCCTGCCCGACGCCCACGCGAAATACTCCATGAGCGCCATGCCCGACCTGATCGGATTTGGCGTCCAGAATCTGTCCAGGCGATCACGAAATCGTGAACGCTTAGCCGCGGCGGCGGGCCTCGCTCCGGGCGCCTTTGGCCTTCACGGGACAGCGGCGCCCGGCGAAGTCCAGGTTCGGTGCGGGAGTGGATCTCGATCATCCTCTGTACCGAGTCAAGTCACGCGATCCCTGCAGGCAGGGGCGGAGCAAACGAGGGCGCCCGCGCCATCGTGCCGATCACGAACAAGTTCTTCGCCCAGGACGACAAGGGCGGCGCACTGCCGACCCTGTACGCGGCGACGCAGGACCATCCGGGCGCGAGCCACGTCGGCCCCGACGGTCGCGGCGAGCCGAAGGGCGCCCCGACCCTCATGGGCCGCGCGGCCGCGGCCGTGCGGCCCGGTAGCTGCCCGCCGCCTGTGGACCGCGCTGGCAGTGCAAGGCCACTGACCGTGGAGCTGCGGGCCGCTACCGCCACCCACCTCCCCAACGAACTCGAAAGCGGGATACTCGTCCCGTATAGTTAATCGGGATAGCCGTCCCGCTTATGGGTGGCTGCCCATCCCCACAGGAGGTTTACGTCATGAGCAAGGTCTGGTTCATCACCGGTTCGTCGCGCGGTTTCGGCCGCGAGTTCGCCCTGGCCGCCCTGGAGCGCGGTGACCAGGTCGCGGCCACCGCCCGCAATACCGAAACGCTGACCGACCTGGTCGAGCGGTTCGGTGACGCGGTGCTGCCGCTGCGTCTGGACGTCACCGACCGTGCGCAGGTGTTCGAGGCGGTCGCGGCGGCCCAGGAGCGGTTCGGCCGGCTGGACGTGGTGGTCAACAACGCCGGTTACGCGCTGGTCGGCGCCGTGGAGGAGCTGGGTGAGCAGGAACTGCGCGACGAACTGGAGACCAACGTGTTCGGCGTCCTCCACGTCACGCAGGCGGTATTGCCCGTCCTGCGTGCGCAGGGCAGCGGCCACATCGTCCAGATCTCCTCGGTCATGGGGCTGACCACCATGGGCGGCGCGGGCGGCTACAGCGCCTCCAAATGGGCGCTGGAAGGCCTGAGCGAGGCACTCTCGCAGGAAGTCGCGCCCTTCGGGATCAAGGTCACGGTGATCGAACCCGGCGGCTTCGCCACCGACTTCAAGAACTCGTCGGTCTTCACCGCGCACCGCCAGGACGCCTACGACCCCCTGCACGCGTCGTTGACCGAGATGAGCGCCGCCGCCCAGATGCCCGGTCCCGAGGGTGTCGGCGGTGCGATCCTCCAGCTTGTCGACGCCGAAGAGCCGCCGCTGCGTGTGCTCTTCGGCGAGCAGCCCACGCAGTGGGTGCCCGCGGTGTACCAGCAGCGCCTGGAGACCTGGGCCGAGTGGGCGCACGTGTCCAAGGCCGCGGAAGGCAAGTAAGGAACTTCCGGCCCTCGGGCCATGACACGCCCACTCCACGGCGGGCACCCGTACCGCCGGCGCCTGAGGGGGCCCGGGCGGCGCACCCGCCCGGGCCCCCTCACCGGGAGGCGGCAGATCCTGATCCAGCGGAGCACTTTCGGATGCCTCTCGGCCGGCGGCCCGGGCAACTCGTCCCATCCGACCAGCAGCAGCGCAACCCAGGGGTCGGGCCGATACGGCCCGCCCCGCCCCACACCGCCGAGGCCCACTGAAGGAGCCCCCGTCATGCCCACCACCAAGCGTCGCGCACTGATCATCATCTCGTCCGGCCGCCAGCTGCCGCTGGTCGAGCCGGCCGAGGTCAAGTCGATCTCGACCGGGTTCTTCCTGGTCGAGATGGCTCAGGTGCTCAAGGAGTTCGAGAACGACTACGAGTTCACCTTCGCCACCCCCGACGGCAACGCCCCGCAACTCGACATCAACGGCATGGCCCTGTCCGTGCAGTCCATCGAGAAGACCGGCGCCAAGACCCTCCCCCTGCGCATGCAGCAGCGCCGCCGCTCGTTCGACGTCAACAGCTTCCGGCAACGCCACCCCGAGCTGGTCGCCCGCCGCGAGCGGGAAGTCCGGCTGCTGGAGCGGCACATCGGCCGGATCCCGGTCTCCGAACTTCTGCCCAACAGCGAACCGGAGCTCGCCGCGTACCGCCCCGAACTGATGCGCCGCCTCGACAAGCTGCCCGAGGCCACCTTCCACTCGCTGCAGGAGCTCGTCCTGCGCCACCGCGACCCGGCCGATGCGTTCACCTTCGCCGACTTCGACTTCATCCACACCCCCGGCGGTCACGCCCCCATGGTCGACTTCCGCGACAACCCGTGGCTCGGCGAAACCCTCCATGTGGCCCGGGAGAACGACGTCACCATCTCGTTGATCTGCCACGCGCCCATCGCGGTGACCTCCACCCGGCAGCGCATCGACGCACAGGGCGCCGCCTACTCCGTGAAGGACAACCCGTTCCTCGCCGCCACCATCTCGACCGTCCCCAAGATCGGCGAGCGGTTCGCGCTGCGGTTCCTCTACCCGCGCGTCCCGGGCAAGGCGACCCGACTGCCCTACTTCGTCGACGTGGCCATCAAGGAAGCCGGCTTCACCGTCGCGTCCTCCCCCAACATCTCCGCCCCGAAACTGGCCTACGAGCCGTCCGTGCGGCTGCTGACCGGCAACGGCCCGCAGGCCATAGACCAGCAGACCGCCAAACTCCGCAGCATCCTCACCCACAGCCCCGCTGCCCGCCGGACCAGCGGCAAGCACGCCAGCGCGTAATCACGACCACATGTGCCGACCAGGCAGCCAACGACGCGATCGAACGACAGGACAGGTACGGAGGCGGGCCGATACGGCCCGCCTCCGTACCCGTTCTGCTCGCGCCCTGCTGGAGGCCCGGCCCGACGACGAGCCACTGTGCGGACCTCACTGACCGCCGTTCTGCTCGACTACGTCGAGAACCATCGCGACACCATGCCGCTGAACCACCGCATCAAGGCACACTCACCGGCTCTCGCGCAGTCGGCCCACGCCTTCGGCGACCACCTCCGCACCGGCCTGTACACCAGGGTCCCGGCCGCGTCCCGCGCGACGACACACTGATCGCGACCCTGCAACTGAACCTCACGCTCACCACTTCCATGACCGCCTACCAGAGCCGGCGGACCGACGAGGACTTCGACGTCCTCACCGGGCGCACCAGCCAGTGTCCGGACCAAGCGGGCGCCGGGTTCGCAACTCCCGCTTCACTGTGAGAACTCCCCGCCGGGCGCAGTACTGAGGCAGGGTCGGTCTGTGGCGCGTAGGGCCTGGTCCTGGCGCGACGTCCGGCATGCGCAAGGATCTCTCACGGCAAGGGAAGACTCAGCCTCTCACCGACCCCCCACCCACACGACCGACCGTGTGAGCGGACACGGCGTCAAGCTTCGCCGACCGGGTCCCCTCGGTCCGATCCTCGACGCGGTCGGCAGACACCGCTACCGCTGGGTGCGCAGCCCCGCGCACGCCAGGTCGATCATGCGCTTGCGCGCCTTTGGGTCGGAGCCCTGCTGCTCCCGGGCCAGACAGCCGACCATGAGCGCCTTGACGTCGGCAGGCACGACGTCCGGCCGCACGGCGCCAGCCTTCTGCGCACCGACGAGCAGCTCCTCTTCCACGGCCAGCAGATTGTGCTCGGGGGCCAAGGCCACCGAGTGGACGTCGAAGCCCGTCCCGCTCATCGCCTGCGACAGCCCGAGATTGACCGCGCTGTGCTCGACCATCAGGGCGAAGAACTCGAAGAACGCCGCGCCCGGATCACGGGTCGCGGCCAGTTGCCGGGCCCGGTCGACGATTTCGGCCACCAGATGCAGCACGATCGCCTCGTACAGCGAGTCCTTCGTCGGGAAATGCCGACTGACCGTCCCTGTGCCCACACCGGCCCGCCGGGCGATCTCCGCCACCGGCACCGACAGCCCCTCGGCAGCGAACGCCTCCAACGCCACCTCCAGGACACGCTTCCGGTTGCGCTCGGCATCAGCACGCATCAAAGACCCTCAGACTTCCGACCAAGCGGGACAACTGTCCCGATTATAGTGGACCGGCCCTCCAGGACCGCCTACAGAAACGGGGATCGCAGTCCCGCATGGTGAATCGGAGGGGAGTGTAAATCTAACGGCGGATCCGACGATCATGGGAGAGACGTCAAGTGACTGACACCGCCGTGGAGTTGGAGACCGTGGAGCCTGTCGAGAGTGCCCAGTCGGGGCAGCCTGCGTCCGTGTCCGACGAGCAACTGGTCGCGATGCTGGTGGAGCGGGCCCGGTCGGAGGGGCTGCAGCTGACCGGGCAGGGTGGGCTGCTGC